>NZ_SDFT01000026.1:0-17199 GCF_004916815.1 Pantoea sp. R102 | reverse complement strand
CATGCATCATGCGGTGCGGGGACGGGAGGGCTGCGTTTCCTTTGGCTTTCTTTACGCCCCGCCGCTGCACAAGCTGCAGGCGACGCTGCGCCAGCGCCATGGGCGTCGTGTCAACGCGGACGCTGCCACAGACCGGCAGGACGCGCCTGGGGATGAGCAAGGCGCGAAGTAAGCGCGACGCCGGCACCTTTCACCAGCAGCGCCAGCTTTTCGCCTTTACTGGTACGCTGGCGCGCATCCCACGCCCGGGCACCGGCATGCTGCACTTTTACGCCAATTTCCCGATAGACGCCGCGCGCGGTGGCGATCGCCCACGCCGAACGGAGCGGCAGTCCGGGTAGCCCGCTGCGCGCTGACTGATAGTAAGGTTCAGCCTCGCGCACCAGACGCGCCGCCAGCGGGGCCAGCGCTGCGCGATGTTGCGGATCGGCAAGCTGAGCGGCGCTCAGTCCGGCCTCATCCAGCCAGCTTTGTGGCAGATAGCAACGGCCATTCTCCGCGTCCTCAACGATATCCCGTGCGATATTGGTCAGCTGAAACGCCAGACCCAAATCACAGGCGTGATCGAGTACGCGCTCATCACGTACGCCCATCACGCGCGCCATCATTAACCCCACCACGCCGGCCACGTGATAGCAGTAACGCAGCGTGTCCCCGAAACACGCGTAACGTTCTTCACGCGCATCCATCGCAAACCCTTCCAGATGATCAAACGCCAGCTGCTGGGGAAGCTGATGCGTCAGCGCCACTTCCTGAAAGGCACGAAACGCCGGTTCATCCATGTGGGCACCGCTGTAGGCGCGGCGGGTTTCGATTTGCAGGTGGCGCATCCGCGCCTGGGCATCCGCCACCGCGTGCTGCGTGCCGCCTTCGCCCAGCGTCTGACCATCTATCACATCGTCACAGTGACGACACCATGCGTACAGCATCAGCGTACTGCGGCGCGTTGGAGGATCAAACAGCCGGGTAGCGCTGGCGAAACTTTTGGAGCCCTGCGCCATGGTTTGGGTGACCTGCTCAATCAGCGGCGGTTGGTTCATCCGGTCAGATCCTCCACCATCAACTGGGCGGTCGCTTTCGCGGAGCCGATCACGCCTGGCACACCGGCACCGGGATGCGTGCCAGCCCCCACCAGATAAAGGTTAGTGATGTCGGCATCGCGGTTATGCGGCCGGAACCAGGCACTTTGCGTCAAAATGGGTTCGAGCGAAAACGCTGAGCCCTGATGCGCGTGCAGCGTGTCGCGAAAATCAAACGGCGTAAACATACGGTGTGTCACTAACTGCTGTCGCAGACCCGGCATATAGTGCTCCTCCAGATAAGCAAAAATGCGATCGCGCAAGCGCGGTCCTTCCTGTTGCCAGTCAATTGCGGCGGTACCGAGATGCGGCACCGGCGCCAGCACGTAAAAACTGCCGCAGCCTGCCGGTGCCAGCGACGGATCGCTGGAGCAGGGCGCGTGCAGATACAGCGAGAAATCTTCCGCCAGCTGGCTGCTATTGAAGATCTCATCGATCAATCCACGATAGCGCGGACCAAAGCACACGGTGTGGTGCGCCAGCTGCGGGTGGGCATGATTAAGACCAAAATAGAGAACAAACAGCGAGTTGCTCATCCGCTTGCGCTTCAGCGTCGCCGCGCGTTTACGCGCCGCAGGGTGCTGGCTCAACAGGCGATCGTAGGTATGCACCACGTCAGCATTTGACGCAACGGCGGCGGCGGCAAAACGGCGCCCATCCTTCAGCTGGACACCGCTGATGCGGTTACCCTCGGTCTCCAGCTGGCTGACTTCGGCGTTGAGCAGCAATTCACCGCCCAAATCGCGAAACAGTCGCGCCATGCCATCAACCAGCGCACCGGTACCGCCGCGCGGAAACCACACGCCCCATTCGCGCTCCAGTGCGTGAATTAAGGTATAGATCGAAGACGTTGCAAAAGGATTACCGCCGACCAGCAACGAGTGAAAGGAAAAAGCCTGGCGCAGATGATCGTCCTGAATAAATTTCGCCACCATGCTGTAGACACTGCGCCAGGCCTGCAGCCGACCCAGCTGTGGCCCGGCACGCAGCATGTCGCGGAAATGCAGAAAAGGCACGGTGCCAAGTTTCAGATAGCCCTCACGAAACACATCCTGTGAATAGGCCAGAAACTGGCGGTAACCGGCGACATCCTGCGGGTTAAAGGTGGCAATCTGCTGCTCGAGCTGTGTCTGGTTGTTGTCGTAGTCCAGCTGCCTGCCGTCTTCCCAGCACAGGCGATAAAACGGCGTCACCGGCATCAGGTCGACATAATCACTGAGTTGCTTGCCTGCCAGCGTAAACAGCGCCTCGATAGCGCTGGGATCGGTAATCACCGTCGGACCGGCATCAAAGGTAAAACCCTGATCCTGATAAACATAGGCGCGCCCGCCGGGCTTATCGCGCTGTTCCAGCAGCGTGACCGGCACGCCGGCCGCTTGCAGACGAATCGCCAGCGCCAGGCCACCGAAGCCTGCGCCAATCACATAGGTGCGTTTCATTATTTCTTCCCTGGTAACGGAGAGGTCATCATCAATGCGCGCAGCGCTTCGCCGAGAGGGACCGGCGGTTTGCCGCACAGAATGCGTGCTTTATCGCTGAGGCGCAGTTGCCCGGCGTAAAAGCGGCTAATCAATCCGGCGTCAAGCCGGTAAAAACGCTGCATTACGCGCCAGCGCTGTTCAGGCCGTCCGGCAAGAAACAGCATGCGATTTAACAGACGGAAAAAGCGCTGCTCGCGCCAGTGCTGACGGGCAAAGGATTCGATGCAGTGGCTCAGCGTGTGGGCATCGGCGGGCAGCGTGCTGGCAATCTTCTCCGCCAGCGCCACTGCCGCAGGCAGCGAGTAACCGGTGGTGGCGTGAAACAGTCCGGCGCGCAGCCCGCTGCACGGTTGTCCGTGCTGCTGTTGCCAGAACTGATCGATATCGCCGCTGAGCGTGATCGGCAGCGAGCCGTGCTCCTCGCGCAGCAGCTGGCGCAGATTCCAGCCGCGCTGGTGGGCATAGTCCGTGATGTGCCGGCGCGCCTGTGCGGCATCCAGCGTGGCATGGTTGATATAATGGGTATCTTCAATCAGTAGACGGCTGGCACTGAGCGGCAGGGTGTAAACAAAGCGATAACCCTGCTGCTGATCGACGCTGGCGTCCATCAATATTGGCTGCTGCAGGCCATGCGGCGCGGCCAGCTGCCACTCCTGACCGACAAATGCCTGATAGCCGAGCTGCAGATGCGGTGTCGGCTGCATCCCGCGTCCGTCAATCACCGCCTGCGCCTGTAACATCCCGCCATCCGCCAGTCTGACCCCGGTGGGCGAGACCTCGCTGACCGGCGCTGCGGTGCGTAGCGCGGCACCGAGCACCTGCTGCAAGTGCCGGGCAAAATCCTCCGAGGCAATGGAGCAATATTCACCATCCATCTGGCGACGCAGGGTGGGGAAGCGTACCTGATAACCGGGCCAGCGCGCCGAAAGCAGCGGTTCGAGCCAGCGGAACTGCGCTTCGCTGACGTCTTCGCGATGGAACGACCAGGTATGATTGCCGGCCGGCTGCGCCTGACTCTCCAGCAGCAAAACCTTAAGTGCGGGCTGCAGCTGGCGTAAACGCAGCGCAATCAGCCCGTTAGCCAGGCCGGCACCGACCAGAATGACATCGTAAGGTGCGCGCATCAGGTGGCCTCCGCCAGCACGATTTGCTGCTGACACAGCGCCTGCTCGACAATATCCGCCGCGCGCGTACAGCCACCGGCCCGCTGCAGCTGCGCCTGAATGGCTGACATGCGCAGACGATAGCGATCGTCACTCAGCAACTGTTGCAGGTGGTGCTCCAGCTGCGCGACGCGGCTGAAATGTGAGGCGCGCCGGCCGACGCCGTGCCACTCAATACGTGCCGCCACGCCGGGCTGATCGAAGGCGATCGGCAGCGCCAGCATCGGCGTGCCACACTCCAGTGCTTCCAGCGCACTGTTCAGACCGGCGTGAGTGATAAACAGTTGCGCATGCTGCAGCGCCGCCCGCTGATCCACAAAATCGGTCACCCACGCAGCACCGGCCAGTCTGAGCTGATGTGCCTGGCTGGCGGTCAACCCGCCACAGTGTGCCACCACCAGCGACAGCTGCTGATTGCGGCAGGCCTGAGCCAGATGCAGAAACAGGCGAAAGCGATGCCCCTGTAGCGTGCCCAGCGAGGCATACACCACCGGCTGGCGCAGCGCTGGCCAGGGTGCGGCGAGCGCGCCGCTAGCAACTGGAGTCCGCAGCGGACCCACGCTGTGATAGCAGGCTGGCAGTTGCTGGCGTGGAAAATCAAAAGCGGGCACCAGCTGACTGATTTGCGCCAGCGGCGACAGACACTGATGTAAGCCATGGCGTTCGGGCAGGCCGAAGGCGCGCGCATGACGAGCGATGACAGCGCCATGACGACGCATGATGCGGTCGTAGATGTCACTGCTGGCCTGATAGCGCTGCAGCGCTTTCTCATCCTGAGCAAAGCGAAAGGGCATCACCGCCAGCGGAATGGCCGCTTCGCGATTGACCGGCAGCGCGCAGGCCACCGACACGAACGGCAGCTGTAACGCCTCTGCCACCAGACCACCCGCCGCTTCCATTTGATCGGCAATCACGCCATCGACCTGCAGCCGTTGCAGCACCGCGGGCAGTTCGCGGCATAGCATATCGGTGGTGCTGGCCAGATCGTGAATCACGCGAAACAGCGACAGCCCGCCCGGTGCGGCCAGCCGCCTGAGTTCGCTGGAGAGCGATCCGGCAGGATGCGTGCGCTCGCCGACGGCCACAAAGGCAATGCGCTCGTCGCTCAGCAAGGTGCGTGCATCACTTTGCTGGATAAAGGTGATGCGATGTCCGCGCGCCAGCAGCGTTTGCGCCAGCGCCTGCAATGCGTGAAAGTGGCTGTAGAGCGGTGGCGCAATAACGGCAAAATGCCCCATAGGTATGACCGGCTTCAGTTGAACATCGCCAGCTGTTGATTAAACAGGGCGTGCATATATTGACGGGTGGCGACACCGCGATGGCAGGCGCAGGCAAGATGTGCATCGGCACTGCTTAAATGGTCGCGCAGACGACGTTCAGCCCCTTCCGGGCCCAGCATCTGCACCAGCGTGGATTTGCCCTGATCCTGATGACAGTCCTTGCCGGTGTGTTTAGAGCCATCTGCCAGGTCGTCCAGTAACTGGAATGCCTGACCTAAATCCTGCGCAAAATAGCTTAAACGCTGACGCACCTGCACTGACGCATCGGCCGCAATCGCCGCCATCTGCAGCGTGGCGCGAAACAGGACGCTGGTTTTCAGTTCGTTGGTCAGGGTGATGGCTTCCGGACTGCGGCTGTGTGCGCCGTCATGCAGATCCTGGAACTGACCCTGAACCAGTCCCTGCAGGCCCACGGCAGAGGAGAGCTCGGCAATGGCTTCGGCTTTGTGCGTTGCCGGCAGACCCGGCGCGAGTGCAATCACCTCAAAGGCGCGGCTGAGTAGCGCGACCGCCGCCAGGATCGCCACGTTTTCCCCATATTCACAGTGGATTGCCGGGCGTCCACGTCGCATCCGGGCGTTATCCATTGACGGAATATCGTCAAGGATCAGTGAGGCGGCGTGCACCATTTCGACCGCACAGGCAAGATCAAGGATGCCGTGCTGCGCCACGTCACAGCCCATATCGCGTGCTGCCAGCAGCAGCAAGAGCGGACGAATACGTTTGCCCGGTGCCAGCGTGCCGGCACGCATCGCAGCCCGAACACGATCGGCCTGCTGCCCGGCAGGCAATAAATGTTCAAGATGGGCCTGCAATGCGTGATGCAACTGAAGGAGATCGCTTTCCTGGCTTGCTGTGGTATCGACATGGGCGGTCATAGCGGCTTTCCATGGTTAGTTAAATTCTTGTGCTTTTTCAATTAACCGTAGACCCGGTAAGGGGAGTGCGCCAGCGAGCGAAGCGACTTTAACGCACCGTCACGCTTTTTTTATTTATTGAATAATCTGAGAAGTAATTCCTATGACCCTCAGGCCAGTTTTCGCTGCGGTGACTGCTATGATGACGGGCAATCAGAGGAGACAGCTATGACGACGCAAAAAGTGGCGGTAATCGGTGCGGGTGTGATCGGCCTCGCCGTGGCGTGGGCGCTGGCAAGGCAGGGCGCGCAGGTGACCCTCTTTGACCGGCAACACATGGGCGCGGGCACCAGCAGCACCACATTTGCCTGGGTAAACTCCAACGGCAAACAGCCTGCCAGCTATCACCGCCTCAATGCGCTGGCGATGGAGGAGCATATCCGGCTGCAGCTGACGCAGACCAATGGCGTGCGCTGGCTGGAACCTTGTGGCACCTGGGAGTGGGCCGGCGCGGGTGAAGCCGAACAGCAACTGCAGCAGCGTGCCACCGCCTTGCAGGCCGCTGGCTATGCGGCACGGCAAAGAACGCTGGCCGAGCTGCAGCAGGAAATTCCTGAACTGCGCGCGTCTGCGGTACACGGCAGCATCTGGCATTTTCCAACGGAATCGGTGCTCTATCCGGCGCTGTATCTGGCACGGCTGTGGTCAGAGGCGCAGGCGCACGGCGCGGTACTGCATCAGCATCAGGCGATTCAGCACATTAGTGAAAATGCGGAAGGCGTGACGGTGCAGCTGGAGCAGGGTGAGCAGTGGCAGGGTGATCGTCTGGTGCTGGCGACCGGACGCTGGGCCAATCAGCTGCTGCATACGCTTGGTCTGGAACTGGCGCTGATTGACACCAGCAAGCCTGATGCGGTGGCCTGCAGCTTTCTGGCGCGCACCGCACCACAGCCGTTATCGCTTGGCACCAACCTGATTTCTCCGCAGCTGAACGTGCGGCCGGACGGCGGCGGGCGGTTACTGTTACAGGCGCTGGATCTCGATCATCTGGCCGATCCGGGCGCGCCGCCGTCGACTCATGGCGCCATCGCCGATCAGTTTCGTGAGCGCTACCGTGCGCTGTTTGCCACGGCCGGTGCGTTGCAGATCGAGCAGATTGTGGTCGGGCAGCGGGCGCGTCCGGCTGATGGCTTGCCGGCGCTGGGCTTTGTCACCCCGCATCAGCGCGTGTATGTCGCGGTGACGCACAGCGGCGTCACGCTGTCACCGCTGATTGGCAGGCTGGTGGCGGAGGAGCTGATCGGCGACAGTCCCAGCGACCTGCTGAAAGAGTTCCGGCCACAACGGCTGATCGGCAAAGCCGCCAGCGCGTTTGCACCGATTCAGCGAAACTTTCCGGCGGCACAGTGAGCGAAGCGATGGCGCAGACCACAGGGTGGCAGATTGATTAATTTTTAACCTGAATTAAGGCGTAGGCTGATCGCGATCAAAAAAACATCTGCCGGGCTGCTCAACCATGGAAGGCGAAACATAAGCCAAATGGAGGTGAGTATGCGTACCACCCTGATGACGCTGCCGCAGATGGCGCATTACCTTGATATCCCCTGTACCACGCTGGCGCGTGCTATGTGTAATCGTGGCACGCTGGAAAAATTGCCGCTGCCGGCGGCGGTTGATGACAGCCTGCCGCTCTCCTCTCGCTGCTGGTCACGCTTAGAGGTCAGGCAGTTTCGCCATCGGCTCCAGCGCCGCCGCCATCAGCGCTAAGCGAATCCAGCCGGTCGTCCTGACCGGCTGAATATCAGGCAGCGACACCATTTGGCCGTGCAGCGACATGACCGGCCCACAGGCTGGCAACCCACTTCACACCTTTCGCGGTAAACCGTGCCTGCGAAAAAGCATGCTGGTTTTCACCCATTCCGCTGCGCAGTGCAAAATAACCAGCCTGCAGATGGTGCTGCTGTGGCGTCAGCGCACCTTTGTCACGGTACATAATGTTGCGCTCAAGCAGAAACTGCCGAAACTCCGGCTCTTTCACCTTGAGCATTTTGCACAGCTGGCGAAAACCCAGCGACTCGTGCACATCAACAAAGCGATCAAAGAATTCTGCCTTTGGGGCCGTCAGCGCCAGTTGCTGTTCCGCCGCACGGCGTTGCTCAAACTGTTCTGCCCAGGCACGGGCCGCTTCCGCCGGATTGGTGAAGTCGGGCAGATGGGTGAATTCTTCCCGCTCCTGCCAGCGGTCCAGCAGTTCGGCGGTAAAGCCGGGGGAAAGACGAGCAACCGCCAGCAGCGAGTCACGTTTATTCAGCTGGAACTCCTGACGTGTCTCACCTTCATGCTCGTAATGATTCACCGTGACAGGCTGGGAAAGGCGCTGCGCGGTTTCCAGGCTTTTAATCAGGCGCTTCACTTCGCCATGCGTGATGCCGGTTATTCTGGCAATTTCACGGCTGCTCATCAGCAGAGTTGCGTTGAGAGCAGCAAGACTTTCCGTTGAGATCATCATCAGTATCACCTCTTACAAACGTGGAACAGTCCTTCAGACTGCTGGATAAGTATACAATATACTGTTTGCATATCCAGTATTATTTTTAGCCGTTACTGTAAGAAATGCCTCTCTGCGAGATATCGCACAAAGCGCAACTGCGCCGGACCCCGCTCTGCACCCGATACCGATACGCTTGCCTATTCGACTATTACTACCAGGCTTAAGCGATTCAGGTTAAATAAAGACAGCCTTTCGTTACGCTTATTTATGAGGAGCTGATTATGAAAGCGTTAACTTATCATGGCCCACATCGGGTGCGCGTTGAAACTGTTCCTGACCCGATTTTAGAGCAGCCGGACGACATTATTTTACGCGTCACCGCGACGGCAATTTGCGGCTCCGACTTACATCTTTATCGCGGGAAAATTCCCGGTACCGATCACGGTGATATATTTGGTCACGAATTTATGGGTGAAGTGGTGGAAGCGGGGAGTGAGGTTACCAACGTGAAAATTGGCGATCGCGTTGTGGTGCCCTTTGTTATTGCCTGTGGCGACTGTTTCTTTTGTCATCTGCATCAGTATGCGGCCTGTGAAAATACCAATAGCGGGCGCGGTGCTATTTTAAACAAGAAAAATATTACCTCGCCTGCAGCGTTATTTGGCTACAGCAAACTGTACGGCGGCGTGCCGGGCGGCCAGGCGGAATATGTCCGGGTGCCAAAAGCCAATGTCGGGCCGTTTAAAGTGCCGCTGGCGCTTCCGGATGAGAAAGTGCTGTTTCTCTCCGATATCCTGCCCACCGCCTGGCAGGCAGTGCAAAATGCCGGGCTGGATAAAGGCTCCAGCGTCGCCATTTTTGGCGCCGGCCCGGTCGGGTTACTGAGCGCCGCCTGCGCGCGCCTGGTAGGGGCGGAAGAGATCTTTATGATTGACCACAACGCTTATCGACTGGAATTTGCCCGCCAGCGCTATGGGGTTACGCCGATCAATTTTGATGAAATCGACGATCCTGCTGGCTGGATCATTGATCATACCCAGGGCCACCGGGGCGTTGATGCGGTAATCGATGCGGTAGGTTTTGAAGCCAAGGGCAGCCTGACGGAAACGGTGATGAGTAATCTGAAGCTGGAGGGCAGCAGCGGGAAGGCGCTGCGGCAGTGTATTGCGGCGGTACGCCGTGGCGGTGTGGTCAGCGTGCCGGGCGTGTATGCCGGCTTTATCCACGGCTTCCTGTTTGGCGATGCATTCGATAAAGGACTGACGTTTAAAATGGGCCAGACGCATGTGCAGGCCTATTTACCGCGCCTGCTGTCGCTGATTGAGCAAGGGCTGCTGACGCCGGAAGAGATTGTGACGCACCATATGCCGCTGGAAGAGGCCGCGCGCGGCTATGAAATCTTTGAAAAACGTAAAGAGGATTGCCGTAAAGTGATTCTGGTGCCCGGTATGGCCAGTACCACGCCGGCGACCTGAGTGCTGACAGGCTGCCTGACGGCAGCCTGCTTCCGTGGCTTAACGCACGATATCTTCATCGCGGTCGTTGAGCTCGGGTAGTGCAATTTGCCGTGAGGGCGCGTTATCCAGCCGATCGCCATAATCAGCACTGACATCGGGCAGGCTGGTAAACTGGCCATCGACGAACAAAAAGCTCAGGTGTTTTTCCACCTCGGCCAGTAATTCGTCCACTTCCTGCTCCGTTTCTCCCCCGGCATCTTTACCATCCAGCTGCCAGCGATAACGATCGCCCACTCTTTCCGCACCGCCAATATCAACGATATGGCCGTCGATATTTTCCACCAGTAAACGCTGACGGGAAAAATAGAGTAAATAGGGCATCCGATCGCGATTGTTTTCTGACATAACATAACTCCTTCATGACGTTACCACGGTTAGCGCAGAAAATAATAGCGAAACGCAAATACTGCCCAATATACCGCGTTCAGACCTAAATAAGCCCAGCACCCCCAATAAGCCACAGGCTCGCGGCGGGTGCGAAGTTTAGGTAAGAAAGCCAGTAAATAACCGGCTGCAGCAATAAGCGAAACGAAATAAAGTAGTTTCATGCGCTCTCCTGAATTTATTATCGTCTGATAAGCATAGTCAGGATAAATAAGGTTGGGGATAGCGCAGGACATTCTTATCGGTGGCGATGGCAAAGATAACGGACGTCAGCCAATCAGCGCTTTAGCTTTAGCGCGAATCTCACTCAGTTCCTCGGCGGTCACATGGCTTTTTTTCACCACTTTTCTGGCGCGCCAGTCGATGGAGGTGACCTGATCGGCCAGCGCCACACTATCACGGCTACCGGTAAGGGAAACTTCAAAAGGATAGCCTTTGACCTGGGTGGTACACGGGACGCACAACAACATGCCGACCTTGTTGTTATAGGCAAAGGGACTCAGCACAACCGCAGGACGATGGCCGCCCTGTTCATGGCCGAGGGTGGGATCAAAATCCAGCCAGATGAGATCGCCTGCATCGGGAACAAAACGTGACACCATCAGATTCTTTCCTTGCCCACTGAAGGTCCAAAATCAATTTTATCATGAACGTTATCGTCGGTGATTTCGTCCAGCAGAGCGTCCAGTGAATACACCTTTTCCCTGAGCGGCACAAGGATCAGTTTGCCATCTTCAACGCTGAGTTCCAGTTTATCGTCCACGCTGAGCGACGCGGATTGCATCACGCTGGACGGAATGCGAATCGAGGGACTGTTGCCCCATTTCTTTAAGGTGACGGTCGTCATAACAGGCCTCCGAAGAATGTGTATACATTGTATAGCCGTGATGATGTTGATACAACGTATAAACACCTTCAGCCTGACATGTTAAGAAAGCGGCAGAATTCAGCGCGCCGTTAACTGTTGCAGCGCCGCTGCGCTGGCGGCATCATCCGGCACATACACCAGCAGGCGGTCGCCGTTGCGTGACGCCGACCACCAGTTGTTCTGGCGCAGCGTCATTTCGCCCACTTCGGCACGGTAAAAGCGTTTCACGCGGTTTTCTACCTTGCCCAGTTCGTAGCGCTGCCAGGTGTGCGCGAACTCATCGGAACTGTTCAGCAATCGCGCCAGGAAGCTCTCCCAGTGCGGATCGCCCAGATGCTCGCCCATCTGACCGCGAAACATCGCCACCATCTGTGGCATCACTTCGTCCCAGTCGGTCATCACATTGCGCCAGCCGGCATGGTTGAACGCCAGCCAGATACAGTTGCGATCTTCCGGCGCGATCTGGGCTAAATCGACGCCCATCAGCGCACACCACGCCTGGTTATAGCCAAGGATATCGAAGCGCGGCGTTTCGATGATCGCCGGTAGCTGAATGGCATCCAGCATTTGCTGATTATGTCCGGCGAGTTTGCAGCAGGCAGCGGCGACGCGCGTCGATGGCAGGGTGTGTCCGGCCAGCGAAAACAGATGCTG
The DNA here is from genome assembly GCF_004916815.1 of Pantoea sp. R102. Lineage (NCBI taxonomy): Bacteria > Pseudomonadati > Pseudomonadota > Gammaproteobacteria > Enterobacterales > Erwiniaceae > Pantoea > Pantoea sp. R102. The sequence goes on along the minus strand of NZ_SDFT01000026.1, from coordinate 5,425 downwards.
TGTCTCAACATCATTGCATTGCAGGGCGCTGGCAATGGCCGTCAGCGTTTTGGTGGAGGCTTTGATATCGCGCCCCTGTTCCAGCCAGGTGTACCAGGTGACGCCGACATCCGCCAGCTGCGCCACCTCTTCACGGCGTAAACCCGGCGTGCGGCGCTGACGCATACGCGGTAAACCGAGGCGGTTAGGATCCAGGCTCTCACGGCGCGTACGTAAAAAAGTACCGAGTAATTTACGGTTGTTCAGCTCAGCGGGGGTAAGGGTTTGCGCGGTGCTCATCAGCAGCTCTCCAGACGAGACGGGTAGAATTTATACCATGATAATCAAGAACTGGTACCCGTTTAATGGTTAGGTGATGCTATGCCGTAGTGAAACTAAAAACAAGGTTAACGCTATGCAGACATCGCAACTTCAACGTGCAGGACTGGTGGTCCTGCTGGCCGGGCAGCTATTGCCGATGATCGACTTTTCCATAGTTAACGTCGCGCTGGATGCGATGGCACAATCGCTGCGTGCCTCGCCGATCGCGCTGGCGCTGATCGTGGCGGTGTACGGTATCGCCTTTGCTATTTGTCTGGCGATGGGCGGACGCCTGGGCGATAACTTTGGCCGCCGTCGCGTGTTTTTAGCCGGCGTCTGGATCTTCGGCATTGCGTCATTATTGTGCGGCATTGCTAACAGCGTCGGCATGCTGATGTTTGCGCGCGCGCTGCAGGGCGTCGGCGCCGCTTTTATGGTGCCGCAGATTCTTGCCACGCTGCACGTTACGCTGCAGGGCAGGGCGCATGCGCGGGCGATTGGTCTGTACGGCGGTATCGGCGGGCTGGCTTTTATTATTGGCCAGGTGCTGGGCGGTTTTTTGATCAAAGCTGATATTGGCGGCTACGGCTGGCGCAGCGTGTTTCTCATCAACCTGCCGATCTGCCTGTTTGTCCTGCTGACCGCGCGCCGCTTCGTACCGGAAACGCATAACCTCAAGCGCGTGCCGGTGGATGTGAGCGGTACGCTGCTGCTGGCCGGCGCGATCGGCTGTCTGATGCTGGCCCTCGCGCTGGGGCCGCTACTGCACTGGTCGTGGCCGTGCCTGTTACTGCTGGTGCTGTTTCCACTGTTTCTGCATCGGCTGCGCCACAGCGCGCTGCGACTGGAAGCCGCTGGCGGATCGCCGCTGCTGCCGCCCTCGCTGCTGCGTCTTTCCAGCGTGCGTTTTGGTCTGACGCTGGCGGTGCTGTTCTTCTCCTGCTGGAGCGGCTTTATGTTTGCGGTGGCGCTGACACTGCAATCCGGCATCGGCATGACCGCTTTCCAGTCCGGCAACGCGTTTATTGCCCTGGGCGCGGCCTATTTTATTGGCTCAATGCGTACTACCCGCATGGTTGAGCGTTATGGTAAACGTGCCACGTTACTGTCTGGCTGTGCAATTCAGATGGTCGGGCTGGTGGCGCTGATCGCGACGCTGCAGCTGGCGTGGCCGCAGGTGGGCATTGTTACGTTGATTCCGGCCACCGCGCTGATAGGCTTTGGCCAGTCGTTTATTGTCAGCACCTTCTACCGCATCGGCATGAGCGGGGTGCCGCATCATCAGGCCGGCGCAGGCAGTGCGGTGCTGTCTACCGTGCAGCAATCGGCGCTGGGACTGGGACCGATGCTGCTCGGCGGCGTGTTCACCCAGATCAATCAGCATGGTAATCATCTGGCAGCCATCAGCGGTACGCTGGCGGTGGAGTTGCTGATGATGGCACTGCTGGTGGTGCTGACCAGCGTCAACCGTCGGACGTTCCAGCCGGCGACGGCTGAAGGCTGACGCCGGAGGGGAAAAGTCAGCCCGTCTGGTCACCGTAGACCGTGACCCTGCAAGGTAATAACAGGTTTTGGGCCGGGTGCGCATTGATGCGCCCCGGCACCTGAAAACCGCGCCGCGCTTAATTTTCCGCCAGGCGTAAACCGCTTTCGGCATCGAACAGATGAATTTTTTGCTGATTGAAACCGATGTGCAGCGTCGCGCCACTGCTGGCCGCATGCCGTCCGGCCATCTGCATATGCAGCGCATGACCGTGCCAGTCAAGGTGCAGCAGAGTTGATTCCCCGGTAATCTCCACCACGTTCACCCTCGCAGGCGCGCCGTCCTGCACTTCGCACAGATCGTGCGGGCGCACTCCCAGCGTCACGGCAGCGCCTTCACGTTCCCGTGCCACCGCCTGCCACTGCGCGGGCAGCGGCTGCCACCAGTCCTGACACTGCACGCCCGGCACGCCATCGTGCGTCAGTAATTGTGCCGGTAACAGGTTCATGGGCGGCGAACCAATAAAACGCGCCACAAAGGTATCTGCCGGACGATCGTAGATCGCCAGCGGTGCGCCCTGTTGCACGATGCGTCCCTCTTTCATCACCACAATCTGGTCGGCCAGCGTCATCGCTTCTACCTGATCGTGCGTGACATATACCATGGTGGTTTTGAAACGCTGATGCAGCGATTTGATCTCGGCGCGCAGCTCCATGCGCAGCTGGGCATCAAGGTTAGAGAGCGGTTCGTCAAACAGAAACACCTGCGGATTACGCACCATGGCGCGGCCCATCGCCACGCGCTGACGCTGCCCACCCGAGAGCGCGCGCGGGTAGCGCTGCAGCAACTTATCAATGCCAAGAATCGCGGCGATGCGCGCGATTTTCTGCTGCTGCTCATCGCGACGTACCTTTTTCACCTGCATATGAAACGCCAGGTTTTCGGCCACCGTCAGGTGCGGATAGAGCGCATAACTCTGAAACACCATCGCAATGTCGCGATCGGCGGGATCGCGATCGTTAATCTGTACCTTATCCATCAGAATCGCGCCGTCGGAAAGGCTCTCCAGTCCGGCGAGCAGGCGCAGCAGCGTCGACTTGCCGCAGCCGGACGGGCCGACCAGCACGGTAAAGCTGCCGTCGGGAATGGTCAGGTCGAGCGGATGCAGCACCGACTGTTTACCGTAGCGCTTGGCCACTTTAACGAGTTCAACACCGGCCATAATTTAAAACTCCTGTGCGCATAGTTGCAGTTGTTGCCAGTCGGGATAACGACGTGGCTGCGTGCTGATTGCCAGTGAGGCCACCGCAATGCCCCATTGCAGCGCGGTGGCAAGCTCCTGCTGATGCAGCAGCGCGGTAAGAAAACCGGCGTTAAAGCTGTCGCCGGCACCGATGGTGTCGACCACCGCGACCGCGCGACCAGGCTGTTGCAGGCTGTGCTGACGTTGCCAGCAGCCCGCGCCCTGCGCACCGCATTTCACCACGCAGCCGCCGCGCCCGCTGAGCCGTTGCGCCAGCAGGTGCGCGCCGGTGTGCAGATCATCTGTGCCACTCAGCCCGAGCGTTTCGACTTCATTGAGCAGCAGCCAGTCGCACTGCGGCAGCCAGCGGGCGATCTGCGCGCGTACCTCATCGCTCCAGCCCTGCGGCGGCCAGCCGGTATCGACGGCGGTGATAAACCCGCGCTGCTGCAGTTCGGCCAGCAACTGCGGGTAGTCGTCATACAGTTGCAGGCAGAGAAACGTGCCGCACAACAGCACGATATCGCCGCTGCTGGCTTGCGCCGGGAGCTGGCTCAGCACGTCCAGCGCGCTGAGCCGCACAATGTGACCGAGATTGCTGAGGAACGATCGCTCGTGATCGGAGTGCGTAACGCCAACGGTGAGCGAGGTTTCGCAGGGGTAGCGTGTCCAGTGCGCCGCGCTGTGCGGAAAATGGCTCGCCAACCATGCGCTGAGGCCGTCATCGCCCTGATTAGCGACGGCGCGATGGCGCACCTGCATCGCTTCCAGCGCAAGCGCGCAGTTGCCCGCCGAACCGCCCGGACGCAGCTCACTGTGCTGCAGCATCACTTCGGTGCCGCGCTGCGGCCAGCTGTCCAGCGTACCCATGATGACATCGACATTGATATTGCCCACCACGTAGAGCGTGGCGCGGGCTTCCTTATTGCTCATCATCCTTTGCTCCCGCCACTGGCCAGGCCGCTGACCAGCGTTTTTTGCAGCCAGATAGCAATAAAGAGAGGAGGAACCGACGCCAGAATGCCGACGGCGGCAATCAGCCCATCGTCGGTGGCGCGGCCTGCGGTAAAGCCGGCAATCGTGACCGGCAGGGTTTGCGCGGCGATGTTGCTGGTGAACAGCAGGGCGTAGAAAAATTCATCCCACGCCAGCAGCCAGCCAAACAGCGCCGCCGCGCCCAGCACCGGTTTCGCCAGCGGCAGCGTAATGCGCAGCAGCACCTGCCAGACGCGCAGCCCATCAAGACGCGCGGCCTGTTCAATATCCTGCGGCAGGGCATCAAACTGGTTTTTCAGCATCCAGGTAAGAAACGGCAAAATCAGCGAGCAGTACACGATGATCAAACCGGGTCGGGTGTTGAGCAGATCGAACTGCTGCAGCAGAAAGTAGAGCGGCAGCACAAACGCCACCGGCGGCACCATATAGATGGCCAGAGACGCGAACAGCCAACCGTCACGGCCGCGATAGCGCGAGAAGCTGAACGCCGCCGGAATCGCCAGCAGCAGGCACACCAGTGTTGCGCCGGTTGCCACCAGCAGGCTATTACCCAGCGCATGCAGAAACAGCGCGCCGGGCTGGCCGGGTTCCAGCGAGATCAGCCTGCCGTAGCGGCTGAAATCCCACTGGCGCGGCAGCCACTCCAGCGGCACGCGTGTCAGATCGCTGGTGGCGCTGACGCTCATCAGAAACAGCCAGCCCATCGGTGCCACGACGGAGAGCGCCACCAGCAGCGCCGCCGCGTATTTAGCGCCGGTACGCAGTTTAACCTTCATAGGCACTTCCCCGACGGCGCTGCCGCCACAGTAATAGCATGTAAAGGGTGATCAGCACTGCGCACAGCAGCGTCATTAACATGGCATAAGCCGCACCGCTGCCGGCGCGCAGGTAGCTGAAGGATTCCTGATAGACGTAAAAGCTCAGCGTTTTGGTGCTGTCGACCGGACCGCCGCGCGTCATCACATAGATGATGTCGAAGATCTTAAAGGCGTCGATGGTGCGTAACACCAGCGCCACGCTGAGCGATCCGACAATCGCCGGAAAGGTGATGGCACGAAAACGCCGCCATGCCGATGCGCCATCCAGCCGCGCCGCTTCGTAGAGATCCTCCGGCACCGACTGCAGCGCTGCCAGCACCAGCAGCGTTACCAGCGGATAGTTTTTCCAGATGTCGGCAAACATTACCGCGTTGAGCGCGGAAGCCGGCGATCCCAGCCAGCTGCGGTAGCCATCGATGATACCGAGCTGCGTCAGCAGGGCGTTGATACTGCCGTAGTCCGGATTGAAATTGAGGCGCCACATCATGGCGTTCACAATAGTTGGCAGCGCCCAAGGCAGAATCACCAGCACGCGCAACACGTTACGTCCGGCGAATTTCTGGTTGAGCAGCAGCGCAACCAGCA
>NZ_SDFT01000269.1:0-6178 GCF_004916815.1 Pantoea sp. R102 | reverse complement strand
ATGCGTCACTACGGTGACAAACGCTGCTGTCGCGATCACCACTCAACGCACTAACCGGCTTCCGCCATTGCCGCCTGCGGCGTCTGATAACCTTCGACGCGGTTACGTCCGGCGGCTTTAGCGCGATACAAAGCCTCATCAGCCAGCGCCAGCAGGGCGGGAAACGCCTGATGCCGCTGGCTGGCAGTGGCAAAGCCAATGCTCACCGTATAACCGATGTCGTTGGGTAGCGACAGCTGTGTCGCCAGTCGGATACGCTCACATATGCGCTGCGCCTGCTCACTGTCGCCAGGAAGCAACGCGGCAAACTCCTCACCGCCCAGCCGGGCAAACTGACCCTCAACCGGCATTAACGCTTTCACCACCTGACAAAAATCGACCAGCACCCGATCCCCCTGCTGATGGCCATAGCGATCGTTGATGCTTTTGAAATGATCGAGGTCGAACAGCACTGCACTGTAAATATAGGGCTGCGGCAAACGTGCGTGGCGCAGCAGCAGTTTTTCTGCGGCTTCAAACAGCGCGCGCCGGTTCCAGACGCCGGTGAGCGGATCGTGCAGCGACGCCAGTTTATGGGCGATCTGCGTCCGCTCATTAACCATCGCCAGAATGGTGAAGGTCAGGCCGATGACGAAGAGGATCGACTCCAGAATCACATACACCGAAAAGCCGGAACCGCCAATGGCACCCGGTACCGGGGTAGCCACCGCATCGTCAAGGAAAATGCGTGCCAGATGGAACAGTAAGTGGATCCACAGCAGTATCTGTGCGGGCCAGAAAGTGACGGTCAGCGTGGCGCGCGCCTGCCACAGCAGACGAATCAGCGCGGCAGTAAAGATGATGCACAGCAGGCACATGACCAGCACGCGTTTCGGCTGGCCGTGATAGAACTGCGGAAAGGCACAAAGCAGGGCCCAAAGTAGCGCGCCAGTGATCCAGCAAAAACCGAGCGGAAGGCGGCAAAAAGTACGAAAGGCGTTGAGCAGGGTGCCGTAGGCCAGCAGCATGATGACATTCCCGACCGCCACCGGCAAAAAGTGCAAACCGGCGCTGCGCAGGCTGCTGAGCAGCACGGCGGCAAGCGTCAGTATTAGCGTCAGGGTGGTAAAACCCAGCACCCGGTCGTACTGCGCCCCGACCCAGGCAAAAATCAAAATAATGCTCAGAAACCCCAGCACGTAGAGCTCGCAAATAAACAACGTATAAATGTCGAGTGGCATGGTGGTCGGAGTTCTCAGCAAAAGTGTGGTGAAAAATATCACTAATCACTGGACCGCTAAAGCCCGGATGCGCTTGTCTGATAAAAAGAGTGGAAGGCGGGGAGATTGGCGTATTTTGAGGCCATTTATCGCGCAAATAGTGTCGGCGGAAGCGGCTTTATCGGGGTGTTACTCCGCGCAAAGGCAATAAAAAACCGGGCAGGGCGCCCGGTTTTTCGCGAACAATTAATGTTCGAACATCGCCGAAATCGATTCTTCGTTGCTGATACGACGAATGGCTTCGGCCAGCATGCCAGACAGCGTCAGCGTACGCACGTTTGGCAGTGACTTCATCTCTTCCGACAGCGGAATAGTGTCGCAAACAATCACCTGATCAATCACTGATTTGCGCAGATTTTCCACCGCGTTGCCAGAGAAGATTGGGTGGGTAGCGTAAGCGAACACGCGTTTCGCACCGCGCTCTTTCAGTGCTTCAGCCGCTTTGCACAGCGTACCGCCGGTGTCGATCATATCGTCGACCAGTACGCAGTCACGACCGGCAACGTCACCGATGATGTGCATCACCTGCGACACGTTCGCACGCGGGCGACGTTTGTCGATGATGGCCATGTCGGTGTCGTTGAGCAGTTTGGCGATAGCGCGAGCGCGCACTACGCCACCGATGTCCGGCGAAACCACAATTGGGTTTTCCAGACCAATCTGCAGCATATCTTCCAGCAGAATCGGGCTACCGAACACGTTATCCACCGGGACATCAAAAAAGCCCTGGATCTGTTCAGCGTGCAGGTCAACCGTCAGTACACGGTCCACGCCGACGCTGGAGAGGAAATCAGCCACAACTTTGGCGGTAATTGGCACGCGGGCAGAACGCACGCGGCGGTCCTGACGGGCATAGCCAAAGTAAGGGATTACAGCAGTAATACGACCAGCAGAAGCCCGACGCAGTGCGTCGACCATCACAACCAGCTCCATCAAGTTATCATTGGTGGGGGCACAGGTGGACTGGATGATGAAAATATCACCACCGCGTACATTTTCATTAATCTGTACACTTACTTCGCCATCGCTGAAACGGCCGACAGCGGCGTCTCCGAGGCTGGTGTAAAGGCGGTTGGCAATACGTTGTGCTAGTTCCGGGGTGGCGTTACCAGCAAATAGCTTCATATCAGGCACGAGAAGAACCTCAGGCTTGGCGTCCAGAGAATGAACCGCTCAAAAATAACCGGCGAATACATTTGAGCCTGTTCATACGGGTGTGTTAATGCGTCACGTGCAGTGTCTGGAACAGGGTGACACTGTCACGTTTACGCTTAGAGCCCGGAAAGGGTGCGCTGTAACGGCGAGAGATTAAGCCCACGCGCCACAAATCCGCACATCCATTTCGGGGCAAGCTCCAGCACCTGACGAGCAGCGGACTCGGTGTCAAATTCAGCAAACACACAAGCGCCGGTCCCTGTCAGGCGCGACGGCGCGTATTCTAGCAGCCAGGAAAGCAGCGCATCAACCTCACGAAAACGTTTTCTTGCTACCGCTTCACAATCATTGTGAAAAGGACGCTGCAACAGTTCATCTAATGTGCGTATTGGTGAATCGCGCGTCAGTTCAGGCTCGCGAAACAGATCCGGGGTAGCGATGCTGACACCAGGATGCGCCACCAGATACCATTTTTCCGCAGGATTTGCGGGCTGCAATTGCTCGCCGACCCCTTCGGCAAACGCCGCGTGGCCGCGCACGAATACCGGCACATCGGCACCGAGACGCACGCCAAGCGTAGCCAGCTCATCCACGCTGAGCTGGGTGCGCCACAGATGGTTCAGCGCCACCAGCACCGTCGCTGCATCAGACGAACCACCGCCCAGACCACCGCCCATCGGCAGGCGCTTCTCCTGCGCGATCCGGGCACCGGCCTGCGGCGGCAGCGTGCCTTTGTCCGCCGCTGCGGCGCGCAGCGCCAGCGCCGCCCGCACGATCAGGTTGTCTTCATCGGCCACGCCGTCGAGCGGCGTCAGCAGGGTGATACTGCCGCTGTTATCCGGGATAATCTCCAGGGTGTCGCCAACATCGAGAAACTGAAACAGCGTCTGCAAATTGTGGTAGCCGTCTGCACGACGGCCGGTAATGTAGAGAAACAGGTTGAGCTTTGCCGGCGCGGGCCAGGTGGTGATCATTGTGTGGTCCAGCTATCCATGCGCAGTTTGATGCGCTGACCGCCTTCGGTCAGTTCGAGGTTGGCCGGCAGCGGCGGGTTCACCTTGCTGTCGTAATCGCTGATATTCACCTTCCACTGCTGGCCGTTGCGGCTGTAGGTCAGGCTTTGCAGCTGATAATTGTTGTTCAGCTGATAGTCGCTGGCGTCGCCAGGCAGACCCATCATCCACTGACGCAGGTTCGCCAGCGGAATATCCATGCCGGTGAGCTGGGAAATCATCTTCTCCGCGTCGTTGCTGACGTAGCGTTTGCCTTTGTTATCGACAATCTGCACCACCGAACCCTGCGCGTCGAGCTGCAGTTCTGTGCTGCCGAGCGGGTTAGTCAGCAGCAGACGGTAACGGTCTGCAGCAGTTTGCTGCCAGTTGAAGCGGGCATAAACCTTCTGCTTATCCGACAGATAGGCAAACGCGCCGCGCGTCTGGTACTGGGTAATTTTCGCTACCGCCTGCTGATGTTGCTGCCACTGCGGCGATGTCGTGCTGGGACCGGGACCTTGCTGGGGTTTGTTGATGCTACAGGCAGCCAGCAACACGCTGGCAAGGGGCAAAAGGCGCAACAGCTGGCGCGGGGGCAAATGCATCACGTGGTCGTCTCCTCAGACACGTTTTTACGTCGTAACCGGTAACGCTAACCATCCGTCTCTGTGCCGTCAATGGCGATGTCAGGATAATTGCGCACGATCAGTTTAATCTTATTACAGTCATAGGCTTTGTATGGCTTTTCTTGATCTGTTGCATCTTGTAGAATGCGCAGCACAAAACCTGACAATTATTGGGACTTCCCAACCCGAATCACCATGACGCTGCTTGCTCTCGGAATCAACCACAAAACCGCACCTGTTGCGCTGCGCGAACGTGTTTCGTTCACGCCAGACACGCTGGACCAGGCGCTGAACAGCTTGCTGTCTCAGCCGATGGTGCAGAGCGGGGTGGTGCTTTCTACCTGTAACCGGACGGAACTCTACCTCAGCGTAGAGCAGCAGACCGATCTGCAGGAGCAGTTGGTGCGCTGGTTGTGCGAGTATCACGACTTACGTGAAGAGGACGTGCGCAACAGCCTGTACTGGCATCAGGACAACGCGGCAGTCAGCCACCTGATGCGCGTGGCCAGCGGGCTCGACTCGCTGGTGCTGGGCGAGCCACAGATTCTCGGTCAGGTCAAAAAAGCCCATGCTGACTCCTCGCGCGACCATGCGCTGAGCAGCGAGCTGGAACGCATGTTCCAGAAAACCTTCTCGGTAGCCAAGCGCGTGCGCACCGAAACCGAAATCGGCGCCAGCGCGGTGTCGGTCGCCTTTGCTGCCTGCTCCTTAGCCCGTCAGATTTTCGAATCACTCAGCAGCGTTAACGTGCTGCTGGTCGGTGCCGGTGAAACCATCGAACTGGTGGCGCGTCACCTGCGCGAACACAGCGTGCGCAAACTGATGATCGCCAACCGCACGCGCGAACGCGCGCAGCTGCTGGCGGACGAAGTCGGCGCCGAAGTGATCGGCCTTGCCGATATCGAAACCCGCCTGGCCGATGCCGATATCATTATCTCCTCCACCGCCAGTCCGCTGCCGATTATTGGTAAAGGCATGGTGGAACGGGCGCTGAAGGCGCGCCGCAACCAGCCTATGCTGCTGGTCGATATCGCCGTGCCGCGCGATGTCGAGCCGGAAGTGGGCAAGCTGGCTAACGCCTACCTGTACAGCGTGGATGATCTGCAGGCGATCATCGAGCAGAACATGGCGCAGCGCAAAGCGGCGGCGGTGCAGGCGGAAAGCATTGTGGTGCAGGAGAGCGGTGAATTCATGGCCTGGCTGCGCGCGCAAAGCGCCGGTGAGACCATCCGCGAATACCGCGCGCAGGCCGACGACGTGCGTGCTGAGCTGCAGGAGCGCGCGCTGGCGGCGTTGCGTCAGGGTGCTGATGCCGAAAAAGTCTTGCAGGAGCTGGCACACAAGCTCACCAACCGTTTAATTCATGCACCAACCAAATCACTGCAGCAGGCCGCGCGCGACGGCGACAGCGAACGCCTGCAGATCTTACGTGACAGCCTCGGTTTAGAGTAATCTGGTCTGTCACGACCTATCACTGGGATACCCTCTATTAGATGAAGAGCTCGATTGTTGCCAAGCTGGAAGCGCTGCAGGAACGCCATGAAGAAGTTGAAGCGTTACTGGGCGATGCCGGCGTAATTGGCGATCAGGACCGTTTCCGCGCGTTATCACGTGAATATGCCCAGCTGAGCGACGTCACCCGTTGTTTCCGCGAATGGCAGCAGGTGCAGGAAGATGTCGAAACGGCTGAAATGCTGCTCGACGATGCGGAAATGCGCGACATGGCGCAGGAAGAGTTGAAACTATCGCGCGAAAAGCGCGAGGTGCTGGAACAGCAGCTTCAGGTGCTGCTGCTGCCGAAAGATCCCGACGATGAACGTCCGTGCTTTATCGAAGTGCGCGCCGGCACCGGCGGCGACGAAGCGGCGATTTTCGCCGGCGATCTGTTCCGCATGTACAGCCGCTATGCCGAAGCGCGCCGCTGGCAGGTGGAGATCATGAGCGCCAATGATGGCGAGCATGGCGGCTACAAAGAAGTCATTGCGCGTATCACCGGTGACGGGGCTTACGGTCGCATGAAGTTTGAATCCGGCGGTCATCGCGTGCAGCGCGTGCCGGAAACCGAATCGCAGGGGCGCATTCACACTTCCGCCTGTACCGTGGCGGTGATGCCGGAGCTGCCGGAAGCCGAGCTGCCGGACATCAA
>NZ_SDFT01000268.1:0-3544 GCF_004916815.1 Pantoea sp. R102 | reverse complement strand
AGCTCCTGACGCACCAGCGCCACCACTGAGGCATCCGCTTCCGGTCCGGCAATCAGGCGCGCCGGGTCGCCCGGCAGCAGATGCACGAACAGGAACACCAGCACTGCGACAATCAGCAGCGTGGGAATCAGCCCGAGCAGGCGTTTAAGAAAATAGTTGAGCATGCGAAATCCCGCGCAGCATCGGCCAGCCCCGTAAGGCTGGCCGCGTCTGTTACTTCAGATCCGCCTCATCAAAATTGAATGAGGTATCGGGCATGACGTAAAAACCGGTCAGGTTTTTATTGTTCGCAGACAGCAGCTGCTCCACCACCAGCGGAATCCACGGGTGATCGTTCCAGATACGGTCCTGCGCGTCTTTATACAGTCTGGCTTTCTGGTCGCGATCGGTGGTCTTCAGCGCATCCGCCAGGTCTTTATCCACCTGCGGGTTGCTGTAGAACGCGGTGTTGAAGATCGCCGGTGGCCACGAGCTGCTGGCGAACAGCGGCGTCAGCGCCCAGTCGGCTTCGCCGGTGGAGGCTGACCAGCCGGTGTAGAACATGCGCACCCCGCTCTCTTTCTGCCCTTTACTCTCCACTTCCGCCGCGCGCTGGCCGGCATCCATCGCCGTGACTTTCACCTTCACACCCACCTGCGCCAGCTGCTGCTGGGTGAACTGCAGCACTTTCTGCGCGGTGCTGTGGTTATGCGATGACCACAGCGTGGTTTCGAAACCGTTCGGGTAGCCCGCTTCCTTCAGCAACTCGCGCGCTTTGGCCGGATCGTATTTGATGGCCGGATAGCTCTGGGCAAAATCAATGCGCGGCGGCACGATGCCGGTAGCTGGCGTGGCGTAACCGGCAAAGGCCACTTTGGCCAGCGCCTGGCGATTGATGGCGTACTCCAGCGCTTCACGCACTTTCGGGTTATCGAACGGCTTTTGTGTCACGTTGAGGCTGATGTAACGCTGCATGATCGATGGTGTGGTCACCACATCCAGCTTGCTATTGCCCTGCAACAGTTTGGCCTGCTCTAACGGCACCGGGAAGGCAAAGCTGGCCTCGCCGGTTTGCAGCATGGCCGCGCGGGTGTTGTTATCCACCACCGGACGCCAGGTAATGCTGTCGAGTTTTGGATAGCCCGGTTTCCAGTAGCCCGACCACTTTTTCACTTTGACAAAGTCGGTCTGGTTCCAGGTGTCAAAGGTATAAGGTCCGGTGCCTACCGGATGGAAACCTATGTCCTTGCCATATTTTTTCAGCGCGGTTGGCGAGATCATCACCGCAGCCGGGTGTGCCAGATTGTTGATAAACGCTGAGAACGGCTGCTTCAGGGTAATTTTCACCGTGGACGGATCGACCACTTCGGTGGTGGCGATATATTTAAACAGGTTATAGCGTTTGAGATGGTTGTCCGGATTACTCGCGCGGTCGAGGTTGACCTTCACCGCTTCGGCATTGAAATCCGTGCCATCCTGGAATTTCACGCCCGGACGCAGTTTGATGGTATAAGTCAGCCCATCGCTGCTGGCCTGATAGCTTTCGGCCAGTACGTTGACCAGCTTCATGTCTTTATCGAAGCCGAACAGCCCCTGATAGAAAGACTTGGCCACCGCCTGCGACAGCGTGTCGTTGGCGTCGTACGGATCCAGCGTGGTGAAGGTCGACGCCACGGCAATCACCGCATCTTTGGCCGCCCAGGCGGGCAGCGCCAGCGCCGAACTCAACAACCCGGCAGTGATAACCCCTTTTCGCATGATATGGTGCATCGTTATCGATCTCCTGTAGTCCCTGTCTTGCGCGCCCTGCACAGAGGGCGCGGTTGGTTGCTGCTCAGGCGCCGCTAATGGCATGGCGGGCGACAAAATGGCCCGGCGCCACTTCCAGTAACGGTGCCACTTCCGGCTCATCACCCAGCGGGCGAATCGGGCTGGGGATCTCATCGACCATCAGCGCCCGCTCGCGGTGCCGATGCGCCGGATCGGCCACCGGCACCGCGGCCATCAGTTTTTTGGTATAAGGATGGCGCGGCTGTTCGAATACCGCCTGACGCGGCCCCATCTCCACAATCTGCCCGAGATACATCACCGCCACGCGATGACTGATGCGCTCCACCACCGCCATGTCGTGCGAAATAAACAGGAAGGCGATGCCAAATTCACGCTGTAAATCCAGCATCAGATTGATGATCTGCGCCTGAATCGACACATCCAGCGCGGAGACGGATTCGTCGGCGATCACCACTTTAGGATTGAGCGCCAGCGCGCGTGCGATGCAGATACGCTGGCGCTGACCGCCAGAAAACTCGTGCGGGTAGCGCTGCGCGTGTTCGGGTAGCAGACCGACGCGTTCCAGCAGCCAGGCGACGCGTTTCTCTGCCTGCGCGCGCCCCATGCTGCGATGCACCAGCAGCGGCTCCATAATTGAAAAGCCGACGGTAAGGCGCGGATCGAGCGACGCATACGGATCCTGAAAGATAAACTGAATGTCGCGGCGCAGCGTGGCCAGCGCCCTGCCCTGCAGCGCATCAATGCGCTGGCCGTCAAAGGTGATGCTGCCGCCCTGGCTGGCGACCAGCCGCAGCAGTGAGCGTCCGGTGGTGGATTTACCGCAGCCGGACTCGCCCACCAGCGCGAGGGTTTCGCCTGCATAAAGATCGAAACTGACTTTTTCCACCGCGTGGACGCGACGCTTAACCCGATTGAGCAGCCCGCCGCGAATATCAAAGCGCGTAACCAGATCGCGCACCTGTAAAATCGGCGGACGATCGTGACGCACGGTATCCTGCGGCGTGCTGGCCTCTTCGCGGCCGTTGGTATGCAGCAGCGGAAACTTCGCCGGCAGCGGCTGGCCGCTCATCGCCCCGAGCTTTGGCACGGCCGCCAGCAGCGCGCGGGTATACGGCTGCTGCGGCGCATCGAACAGCTGCTGCACCGGCGCGCGCTCAACCACATCGCCGCGATACATCACCTGCACGCGATCGGCCATCTCCGCCACCACGCCCATATCATGCGTAATAAAGATGACGCCCATCTGCATCTCTTTTTGCAGCACGCGAATCAGCTGCAGAATCTGCGCCTGGATGGTGACGTCCAGCGCGGTGGTCGGCTCATCGGCAATCAGCAGCGCTGGCTTGCACGACAGCGCCATGGCGATCATCACGCGCTGGCGCATACCGCCGGAGAGCTGATGCGGATAGCGCGACAGCACATTGTGCGCTTCTGGAATGCGCACCAGGTCCAGCATGCGTCGCGCTTCGGCCTGTGCCTGCTGGTGACTTTTCCCCTGATGCAAACGAATGGATTCGGCGATCTGTTCACCGACGGTGAACACCGGGTTGAGCGACGTCATCGGCTCCTGAAAGATCATCGCCATATCCGCACCGCGCACCCGGCGCATCTGGCTGGCAGACGCCCGCATCACATCCAGCACCTCGCCATTGCGCCGCCGCAGCAGGATTTCACCACTGACCGCGCCGCCGGCCTGTGCAATCAGGCGCATCAGCGCCAGCGATGTCACCGATTTGCCCGAGCCCGATTCGCCCACCAGCGCCAGCGTTTCTCC
>NZ_SDFT01000267.1:0-9646 GCF_004916815.1 Pantoea sp. R102 | reverse complement strand
CAGCGTCACCGGCAGCAGGCCGCGCGGCATTGGGTAGTCTTTGCCAAAACGCTCAGCCAGCGTCAGCCAGGGTTCGCAGCAGGCTTCATCAAAAGGCTCACCGCCGGAGATCTGCGCCAGTAGCTGCACTTCACTGCCCAGCCAGCGCGCCAGTGGCTCAATCTCCGGCCAGGCGTGCGGTGTGGTGTAAAGATGCGGCAAGGCATCCCAGTCGCAGTGCAGGTCAATCATCAGGTCGGCCTGGCTGGCCATGCGCATCAGGGTGAAGCGCTGGGCTTCCAGTTCGCTTTTGGCGATGCGGTCGCGGTAGTGACGATCGATGGCGTCGCGAATCAGTCGTTTGTTTTCATATTCACTCTGTGTCAGCGATCCCGCCAGTTCAGCCGCCAGCGTATCGCCCAGCGCCGGGAAGCGACGGTTAAAATCCTGACCAGAAAGAGTATGAAAACGTCCGAGATGAGTGCCGTGCCAGTGCTGACCCAGCGCGAGCGGATTCGCGACCGGCACCAAAGTGACTTTGGCTTTTAGCTTGCCCGCCGACTCCAGCGCCAGCAGCTTCTGCTTGAGATACCACGCCACTGCCATGCCCGGCAGCTCATCGCCGTGCAGCGCCGCCTGAATATACACCCGCTGCTGTGAGTCGGTGCCAAAGTGGAAGCTGACAATTTCCCGCTGGGTGCCCAGCGTCGCGCTTAACAAAGGATGATGTTGTTGTTGCATAACGCAGTCGATGTCCTGTGTCTGGGGCACGCTCGTGGCCGCGCCGCATGAAATTGATGAAGGGAATTATAGTTCTGCTGGAAAAAGGGCGGCAAATGCGCCGCCCCATCGATCACTGTTTAATAGAGATATCCGTTGCAAAATACTTCTTCTGCAAGGTATCAAAGGTACCGTTCTTTTTGATCTCCGCGAAAGCATTGTCCAGCGCGGTTTTTAATTCGGTGTCGCCTTTGCGCAGGCCGATGGCGGTGCCGGGGCCGATAATCGGATCCTGCACAATCGGGCCAGCCAGCTCGAAATCTTTGCCCTGCGGATGCTTCAGGAAGCCGTTCGCGGCCTGTGCGGCATCGGTGAACACCACGTCAAGACGTCCGGAAATCAGGTCGCTCTCAACCTGTGCCTGATCGCCATACGGCACCACGTTCACGCCGTGCGGCTGCCATTTCGCCAGCGCGTAGCGCTCCTGCACGGTGCCCTGTTCCACGCCCACGGTTTTGCCTTTCAGCGATTCCGCGGTGGGCAGCAGGCCGGAGCCTTTACGCGCAATCAGCTGGGTGTGGGTGTCATACAGCGGCACGGTGAAGTCGATCTGCTTCAGACGCTCTTCGGTGATGCCCATATCCGACAGGATGGCGTCAAACTTACGCGCCTTCAGCGCCGGGATCATGCCGTCGAACTGGCTCTCGACCCACACGCATTTGGCCTGCATCTGTGCGCACAGCGCATTGCCGAGGTCGATGTCAAACCCGACCAGCTTGCCCTGCGGCGTCTTGGATTCAAAAGGGGGATAGGTAGGATCAACGGCGAAACGCACCTGATCGATTTTTGCCTGAGCGCCGAACGCGCAGCCTGCCAGCACAGCCAGTGCCAGCGTCTGGCGCAGACGGGCGGTAAAACGGGAACTTGCCATAGTTGCGGTCTTCTTTTGTCGTGATGATAAGTCATCGAGAGTACCGCTCAGCGTGGTGTATGGCAATTAGAGTATTATTTTCATCACGTTACCATTATGCAGTGCGCGGTAATCCTCCACCTGCAGTACCACCGACTTCTCCAGCAGCCCGGCGTTAAAGGCAATTTCGTCGTAGCGCTCGAACAGCAGCGGGTCGACCACCAGCTGTAAATCCGCATGAAAGCTAAACGGCGGAATCGCGCCAAACACGCAGCCGGTCAGCGCATCCACTTCAGCCGGCGAGGCCAGCGAGGCGCGACGGCCACCCACGGCGGCTGCTACTTTACTCAGGTCGGCCTGCTGGTCGGCTGGCAGCACTGCCAGTACATGCTGTTTGATGCCGTTGCCCTTGACGTGACACACCAGCGCTTTGGCACCTTGTCCCACTTCCGTGCCACGAATCGCGGCCACGGCTTCACACTTTCCGGTCGCTTCATGCTCCATGAGTCGGTAACGGGCGTTGTGCTGATCGAGCAGGGCGAGCAGTTTTTCATGCGTGGTCATGGGGGTTTCCATTCTGATGAAGCGCAATTGATCGCACTCTTTTGCGAAGTATGCTGCTCAAAATCGAGCCAGAAAGCCCGTTTTGAGCAGCATGGCGCACAATTGTTACTTATGGCGTGCGCGCAGGTTGTTGATGATGGTGCTGAGGTCCAGCTCCTGATCCTGCAGCAGCACCAGCAGATGGTACAGCAGGTCGGAGGCTTCGTTAGTCAGTTCATGGCGGTCATTGACGGTAGCGGCCAGCGCGGTCTCAACACCTTCTTCTCCCACCTTCTGTGCAATGCGCTTGGTGCCGCTGGCGTACAGCTTCGCCGTATAGGAACTGGCCGGATCGGCGCTTTTACGCGAGGCCAGCAGCTGCTCCAGCTGATACAGGAACGTCCAGTCCGGTGCGGCAGGCGAAAAGCAGCTCGAGGTACCGAGATGGCAGGTGGGGCCAATCGGATTGGCCAGCACCAGCAGTGTGTCGTTATCGCAATCCGGCGTGATGCTGACCACTTTGAGGAAGTGGCCCGACGTTTCGCCTTTGGTCCATAAACGGTTTTTGGTGCGGGAGAAGAAGGTGACGTTGCCGTCGGCCAGCGTCTTGTGCAGCGCGTCCTCGTTCATATAACCGTGCATCAGCAGTTCGCCGGAGACGTTGTGCTGGACGATGACGGGCATCATGCCCGCGGTTTTGGCCCAGTCCAGTCTGGCCAGTTGTTCTGCAGTTAACACGCGCGAATCTCCACACCGTTGTCGATCAGGAAGTTTTTCAACTCGCCGATATTGATAATTTGTTTGTGAAACACCGAAGCCGCCAGCGCGCCGTCGACGTTTGCCTGCTCGAAGGCTTCGAGGAAGTGCGCCATGGTTCCTGCACCGCCGGAAGCGATCAGCGGCACCTTACACACGTCACGCACCTTCTTCAGCTGCACCAGGTCGTAGCCGTTACGCACGCCGTCCTGGTTCATCATATTCAGTACGATCTCGCCGGCGCCCAGCTTCTGCACTTCCTCTACCCAGTCCAGCGTTTCCCATTGGGTGACGCGGGTGCGCGCTTCGTCGCCGGTATACTGATTGACGTGATACTTGCCGCTGGCTTCATCAAACCAGGTATCGATGCCGACCACGATGCACTGCACGCCGAAGCGATCCGCCAGCCGGGTAATCAGCGTTGGATCGGCCAGCGCGGGCGAGTTGATGGAGATCTTGTCCGCGCCAAACTGCAGAATGCGCGCCGCATCTTCCGGGGTTTTGATGCCCCCGGCGACGCAGAACGGAATATCGATCACTTCCGCCACGCGCGATACCCAGCTTTTATCCACCACGCGGCCGTCGGAAGAGGCGGTGATATCGTAAAACACCAGTTCGTCAGCGCCTTCCTGGGCATAGCGCTGCGCCAGCGGTACGATGTCACCAATGATTTCGTGGTTGCGGAACTGCACGCCTTTCACTACTTGCCCGTCACGCACATCCAGACAGGGGATTATCCGTTTTGCCAGCATGCAATTGCCTCCGCTACCGTAAATTTATCTTCCAGCAGGGCGCGACCGACAATCACACCCTGGGCACCGCTGCCGCGCAGGGCAGCGATATCGTCCAGTGAACCGATGCCGCCGGAAGACTGGAACGCGATGTCCGGAAACGCCTGGGATACTTCCTGATACAGCGCCACATTGGAACCGCTCAGCGTGCCGTCGCGCGAAATATCAGTGCACAGCACATGTTTCAGGCCCACCGGCTGATACCAGCCAATCACCTCTTCCAGCGTCACGCCTGCGGCTTCCTGCCAGCCGCTGATCGCCACTTCTTTGCGATTGCTGGCGTCAATGCGCACATCGAGCGCCAGCACAATGGCGTCGGCACCGAATTCGCTAAACCAGCCTTTCACTTCTTCCGGCTGCTTGACTGCGGTGGAGCCAACCACCACGCGCGTGGCGCCGGCTGCCAGCAGGGCGGCCACATCGTCACGATGACGAATACCGCCGCCAACCTGTACCGGCACGCTGACGCCGCGTAAAAGCGTGGTCAGCAGCGGGATCTGGCGCTTTGCCGGATCTTTCGCCCCGGTCAAATCCACCAGATGTAACACTTCCGCGCCCTGGCGTTCATAATCCTGCAGGCGCGGCAGGGGATCGTTGCCGTAATCGCGCTGCTGGCCGTAGTCACCCTGATGCAGGCGCACCACTTTGCCGTCAATCAAATCTAATGCGGGGATAATCATCACATCTCCAGGAAGTTTTTCAGCAGCTGCGCGCCGGCTTTACCCGAGCGCTCCGGGTGGAACTGCACGCCGAAGAAGTTATCTTTCTGCAGGGCGGCGGTGAACGGCAGGCCATAGTCGCACTGGGCGATGGTGGCGGCATTCACCGGCATGGCGTAGCTGTGCACAAAGTAGAAGTAGCTGCCGTCCGGAATGTTGCGGAACAGGTGATTGCCGGCCTGCGCGGTGATCTGGTTCCAGCCCATGTGCGGCAGCGGTAAACCCTGGGTATCCATCAGCGATACCGGCTCATCAACGATGCCCAGCGTGCTGACGCCGCCGTTCTCATCGCTGCCGCGTCCGAGCAGCTGCATGCCGAGACAGATGCCGAGCACCGGCTGGGTGCAGGCTTTCACCAGCTCGATCAGCTCGCGCTCCTGCAGCTGGTCCATCGCCGCCCGCGCAGTACCGACGCCGGGCAGAAACAGTTTGTCGGCGCGCAGCACCACGTCCGGATCGCGGCTCACCGCAGGCGTGTAGCCGAGGCGCTCAATCGCCCACTTAACCGAAGAGAGGTTGGCGCAGCCGGTATCAAGAATCACCACGTTCATTACAGCACTCCTTTCGAGCTCGGCAGGGTGTTGCCCTCAACGCGAATTGCCTGACGCAGCGTGCGGCCAAAGGCTTTGAACAGGCTTTCTACGCGGTGATGATCGTTGCGGCCTTTGGTTTTCAGGTGCAGCGTGCTCATCATGGCGTAGGACAGCGAGCGGAAGAAGTGCTCGACCATTTCGGTGCTCAGGTCGCCAACGCGCTGATAGCTGAACTCGGCTTTGTATTCGAGGTGCGGACGGCCGGAGATATCCAGCGCGCAGCGCGCCAGGCACTCATCCATTGGCAGCACGAAGCCGAAGCGGCCGATGCCGCGCTTGTCGCCCAGCGCCTTTAGCAGCGCTTCGCCCAGCGCCAGGCCGGTATCTTCCACCGTGTGGTGATCGTCAATATACAGGTCGCCTTTCACCTCAATGTTCATGCGGAAGCCGCCGTGCACGGCGATCTGATCCAGCATGTGATCAAAGAAGCCGACGCCGGTGTTGATTTTGCTGCCGCCTTCGCGATCCAGCCACACTTCCACTTTAATCTGCGTCTCTTTGGTGTTGCGGTTCACCAGCGCGTGACGATCGCGTTTGGTCAGGCGCGCCTGAATCGCGTCCCAGTCTTCGCCTTCCGCACCGTAGCGCAGGCCCTGAATACCCATGTTCTGCGCCAGCTGGATGTCGGTCAGACGGTCGCCAATCACATAGCTGTTGGCGGTATCGAGCGCGCCGTCGGCCAGCCAGGCTTCGACCATTTTGGTCTTTGGCTTGCGGCAGTCGCAGTTCTCTTCCGGCAGATGCGGGCAGATCAGGATGTCGCTGAAGTTCACGCCCTGTGAGCGCAGGATCTGCATCATCAGGTTGTGCGGGCCGTCAAAATCGGCCTGCGGGAAGCGCTCAGTGCCGAGGCCGTCCTGGTTGGTGATCATCACCAGCTTATAACCCGCCTCCTGCAGCGCCAGCAGGGCCGGGATGGCGTTCTTCTCAAACGCCAGCTTCTCCATACGGTCCACCTGAAAATCCGTCGGCGGCTCAGAGATGAGGGTGCCATCGCGGTCGATAAAAAGGATCTTCTGACTCATGCTTGCTCCACAGATAAGGCTTGCAGCGCGGCGATCAGGCGCTCGCACTCTTCACGGGTGCCGATGGAGATGCGCAGACATCCCGCCAGGCCAGGGTTTTTGTTTTGGTCGCGCAGAATAATGCCCTGATCCCACAGCGTTTTAAACACTTTTGGCGAGTCGATGAAGCGCGCCAGAATATAGTTGGTTTCGCTCGGGAAGACCTGCTGCACTACGCTCAGCTGCGGCAGCTGTTCGCACAGCCAGGCGCGGTTGTCGTTGAGCTGCTGCGCGTGCTGACGCATCAGCGCGATGCCTTGCTCGCTCAGCGCCTGCGCCGCCACGTCGGCCACCGGCGTCGCCAGCGGGTAAGGTGCAATCACCTTCAGCAGCAGATCGATCACCGGCTTGTTGGCCAGCGTAAAGCCGCAGCGCAGGCCAGCCAGCGCAAAGGCTTTCGACAACGTGCGCAGAATCACCAGGTGCGGGAACTCCTGCAGCCAGCCGGCCAGCGTTGCTTGCGGGCAGAACTCGATGTAGGCTTCGTCGGCGACCACCAGCGCTTTGCCGGCGGTCATCGCCAGCAGCTGGCGAATGTCATCCTGATTAATCAGATTGCCGGTCGGGTTGTTCGGGCTGCACATGTAAACCACTTTCACGCCGTCCAGCTGGTCCGCGATGGCGGGCAGGTTGAGCTGCCAGTTGTCCAGTGCCGGCACGGTGCGGTACTCAATGCCGATGGTTTCGGCGCTGACGCTGTACATGCCGTAGGTCGGCGGGCAGAACAGAATGGCGTCTTTGCCCGGCTCGCAGAAGGCGCGCATCAACAGCTCAATCCCTTCATCCGCCCCGCGGCTCACCAGCACCTGCTCCGGCTGGACGCCGGCATAGGCGGCGTAGCGCGAAATGACTAATTTGGGCTGGCACTCCGGATAGCGGTTCAACGTCTGCTGCGACAGTTCAAACGGCACCGGCAGCGGAAATTCGTTCGCATTCAGCCATACGTCACCGTTGCCACCGAGGCGACGAGCAGACTGATAGGGCGTCAGCGCGCGCACGTTGGCGCGGGCTAAATCTTCAACGTTGTTGCTCATGCTTGCTCCTTCAGGGCGGCGACGCGCAGGGTCACGGCATTTTTGTGCGCGTCCAGCTGTTCCGCGGCGGCGAGGGTTTCAATGGTGGCGGCGAGGTTGAGGAAGCCCTGCGGCGTCAGCTCCTGGACCGTCATGCGTTTCTGGAAATCGGCCAGCCCAAGGCTGGAGCAGGTCGCGGTGTAGCCATAGGTCGGCAGCACGTGGTTAGTGCCGGAGGCATAATCACCGGCGGATTCCGGCGACCAGTCGCCGAGGAACACCGAACCGGCGCTGGTGATCTCCTCAACCAGCGCGCGCGGCTGGCGCGTCTGGATAATCAGGTGCTCCGGGCCGTACTGATTGGAGATTTCCACGCACTGCGCCAGATCCTGCGCTACGATCAGGCGGCTGCTCTCCAGCGCCTGACGTGCCGTAGCGGCACGCGGCAGCTGCGCCAGCTGTTGTTCAACCGCCAGCGCCACGCCTTCGGCCAGCTGTAGTGAAGGCGTCAGCAGGATCACCTGGGAATCCGGACCGTGTTCGGCCTGCGACAGCAAATCTGAAGCGACAAATGCCGGCGTCGCGCCTTCGTCGGCAATCACCAGCACTTCAGACGGACCGGCAGGCATGTCGATCGCTGCGCCGTCGAGACGCTGGCTGACCTGACGTTTCGCTTCGGTCACGTACGCGTTGCCCGGGCCAAAAATCTTGTCTACTTTCGGTACGCTTTCTGTGCCGAAGGCGAGGGCGGCAATCGCCTGCGCGCCGCCGACCTGAAACACTTCCTGCACGCCGCACAGCTGCGCCGCGTAGAGAATTTCATCGGCAATCGGCGGCGGCGAGCACAGTACCACGCGGCCGCAGCCGGCAATGCGTGCCGGCGTTGCCAGCATCAGCACGGTGGAGAACAGCGGCGCGGAGCCGCCGGGAATGTACAGGCCGACCGACTTCACCGGACGGGTGATCTGCTGGCAGCGCACGCCCGGCTGGGTTTCCACGTCCACCGGCGGCAGAATCTGCGCGTTGTGGAAGGTTTCGATATTCGCCATGGCGTCTGCCATCGCCTGTTTTAAGCTGTCGCTCAGTCGCTCGCCGGCCGCCTGCATCTCAGCCGCGGACACGCGCAGATTCTCCACCTGGGCTTTGTCGAAGCGCGCGCTAAACGCCCGCAGCGCCGCGTCGCCCTGCTGTTTCACCTGCACCAGCACGTCCTGCACGGTGGCGCTGATGCTGGCCGATGCCGAGATTGCCGGACGCTGCAGCAGCGCCTGCTGCTGTTCGGCACTACACGCCTGCCAGTCGATAGGTTGCATGATTGCGCTCATCGGTTACTCCAGCATTTTTTCAATTGGCAGCACGAGGATCGAACTGGCGCCCAGCGCCTTCAGTTTTTCCATGGTTTCCCAGAACAGCGTTTCGCTGCTCACCATGTGCATCGCCACGCGACTCACTTCACCGGCCAGCGGCAGCACGGTAGGGCGCTCGGCACCCGGCAGCAGGGCGATAACCTCTTCCAGCCGCTCGCTCGGCGCGTGCAGCATGATGTATTTGGATTCACGCGCTTTAATCACGCCCTGAATACGCGTCATCAGCGTGTCCACCAGCTGCTGTTTCGCCGCTGGCAGTTCGCCATCGCGCTGAATCAGCACCGCTTTGGAGCGGTAAATCACCTCGACTTCACGCAGGCCGTTAGCTTCCAGCGTGGCGCCGGTGGACACCAGGTCGCAAATGGCATCGGCCAGACCGGCGCGCGGTGCCACTTCAACAGAGCCGTTCAGCAGGCAGGATTTAAACGCGATGCCTTGTTTATCAAGGTATTTCTTTAGCAGGTGCGGGTAAGAGGTGGCGATACGGGCATTATTCAGGCATTGCGGACCGGTGTACTCGGCATCGACCGGCATTGCCAGTGACAGGCGGCAACCGCCGAAATCGAGGCGGCGCAGCGTAAAGTAGCGCGGGTCTTCGCCCTGTGCGCGGCGCGTCAGCAGCTCCTCTTCCAGCACGTTTTCGCCAACGATACCGAGGTCGACCACGCCATCCATCACCAGGCCAGGGATATCGTCATCGCGCACGCGCAGGATGTCGATCGGCATGTTCTCCGCAAACGCAATCAGACGCTGCTGCTGAAGGTTAATTTTAATACCGCAGCGTGCCAGCAGTTCGCGTGATTCATCACTTAAACGGCCGGATTTCTGCATAGCTATGCGTAAACGGGTGTTATCTAACATGGTTCCTGTCCTCTTATTCAATCCTGTCTGAAGCGTTTTGGGTTGCGTTCGCCCATAAAAAAACCCCCGGAAGATGATCTTCCGGGGGCTCTCTTTGCGCTCGCACCACTGGAAGATCCTAAACGTCTTCCAGCACACATCGCCTGAAAGACTAGTCAGGGTGATGGTGATGATGGTGGTTGAACTGAACGCGTGTCATAAAAAATTCCGTTGCTGAATGAGTATTCATTTGCGTGCTGATTAACCTAACGAAGATGGCGGCGCTTGGCAACCCTTTTTTAACGTCAGTTTTCGCAACCTTCGGCAACAGTTTGCGCTGGTCTGGCTGGC
>NZ_SDFT01000266.1:0-2082 GCF_004916815.1 Pantoea sp. R102 | reverse complement strand
ATCAATGCCGACAGGCATACGGGTTTGCATAGATTCTCCTTAACAGCACAGGGAAACCGCCATGACCATCCTTATGGATGCGTGCTCGGGGCACAGGATACCGTCCGGTCTTGAAGGCGGGAGTTAAGTTGCCGGGGATGAATCTACGAAGCAGGCTTTATGCCCAGGGGGCGCCCCCATCTCACCAGCAACTTCCCGATGATCAGTCGGGGATCATCATACCCGGAGGAGAATGATCGGGATATAAGGGGCGCCATTTATGGCGACCGGAGAAATATGCCGGTACGCATAAATCCGCCCCTACAAAAAACGTCTCCATCTCGTTGTAGGGTCGCCATTTATGGCGACCGGAGAAATATGCCGGTGCGCATGAATCCGCCCCTACAAAAAACGTCTCCATCTCGTTGTAGGGGCACCATTTATGGCGACCGGAGAAATATGCCGGTGCGCATGAATCCGCCCCTACAAAAAACGTCTCCATCTCGTTGTAGGGTCGCCATTTATGGCGACCGGAAATGTATGCATCAGGCAGGGCACCCGCTCTTAAGGGTGCTCTTTTTAAAAGCCTGGATTAATACCCGGCACTCAAATCATCCACCGAGCGTGGGTCGGATGCGCCGTAGCGCATGCCGTCCGGGCCAATCATGATGCTCTGCGTGCTGCCCATCGCCGGCAGCACTTTGACATGCTGACCTTTTGCTTCCAGCAGACGCAGCGTATCCGGGCTGAAGCCCTTCTCGACGCGCAGCTGATCCGGCAGCCACTGATGGTGGAAGCGCGGCGCATTGGTGGCTTCCGCCACGTTCATGCCGAAATCGATACTGTTCACCACCATTTGCAGCACGGTGGTGATAATCCGACTGCCGCCCGGGCTGCCGGTCACCAGCCAGGTTTTACCGTCTTTCGCCACAATGGTTGGCGACATCGATGACAGCGGACGTTTGGCCGGCTGAATCGCGTTCGCCTCACCGCCCACCAGGCCATAGACGTTTGGCGTGCCCGGCTTGGCGGAGAAATCATCCATTTCATTGTTCATCAGAATGCCGCTGTTACCGGCCACCACGCCGCTGCCAAAGTAGGTATTCAGCGTGTAAGTCACCGCCACCGCGTTGCCGTCTTTATCCACCACCGAGAAGTGGGTGGTTTGATTGCTCTCGTACGGTGCCAGCTTGCCGGGCTTGATGTCGGCTGAGGGGCGCGCCTTGTTGACATCAATCTGCTGGGCCAGCGTTTTGGCGTAGGCTTTGCTGGTCAGCGCTTGCTGCGGCACTTTAACGAAGTCGGGATCGCCGAGATACTCGGAGCGGTCGGCGTAGGCATATTTTTCCGCTTCGGCCATAACCTGCATCGCGTCCGCGCTGCCGAAGCCCCATTTCGCCAGGTCGAAGTTTTCCAGGATATTGAGGATCTGCACGATATGAATGCCGCCGGACGACGGTGGCGGCATGGAGAACACCTCGTAGCCACGGTAGCTGCCGCTTACCGGCTTGCGTTCCACTGCGCGGTAGGCCGCCAGATCCGCCTTGCCAATCAGTCCGCCGTGCTGCGCCATTTCGGCAGCGATCTCATCGGCAATTTTGCCTTTGTAGAAAGCATCCGGCCCCTGCTGAGCAATCAGCTGCAGGCTATGCGCGAGGTTTTTCTGCACCAGGCGATCGCCCTTCTGGTACGGCTGACCGTCGGCTTTGTAGAAAATGGCGCGACTGTTGTCGTGGTTGATCAGGTTCTCTTTACCGTAGGTAGCGAGATCGTCAGCCAGCGCATCGTTAACGATGATGCCGTCGCGCGCCAGTTTGATCGCCGGCGCCAGCAGCGTGCTGAGCGGCAGCGTGCCGTACTTTTGCGCTGCCAGGGCAAAACCGGCTACGGTGCCCGGCGTGCCGGAAGCCAGATGAGAAGTGAGTGATAACTTACTATCCGCGTTGCCCTGCTTATCCAGGAACATATCGCGCGAGGCACGCGCCGGCGCCATCTCGCGGAAATCAATGGCGGTGGTGCGGCCGGCAGCGGTGCGCAGCAGCATAAAGCCGCCACCGCCCAGGTTGCCCGCCTGCGGGTGAGTGACCGCCAGCGCAAAGCCCA
>NZ_SDFT01000265.1:0-1482 GCF_004916815.1 Pantoea sp. R102 | reverse complement strand
CCACTTTGCCCAGGGTGACTTCTTCGACATTGTCGGCAACGTCTGGCAGTGGACCACCACGCCGACCAACGGCTTTGAAGGCTTCAGGGTACATCCGCTGTATGACGATTTCTCCACGCCCACCTTTGACGGCAAACATGCGCTGATCAAAGGCGGCAGCTGGATCTCCACCGGCAACGAAGCGCTGAAATCCTCACGCTACGCCTTCCGTCGTCACTTCTTCCAGCATGCCGGCTTCCGCTACGTGGTTTCCTCGCATCAGGAGAGCATGGCGCTGAATCCGTATGAAACCGACAGCATGGTGTCGCAGTACCTCGACTTCCAGTACGGCCCCGGCTATTACGGTGTGCCGAACTACGCGGCGGCGCTGGTCGACATCGTGTTGCCGCACTGCGCACAGCGCGGCCACGCGCTGGATATCGGCTGCGCCACCGGCCGTGCCAGCTTTGAACTGGCGCGCCATTTTGCTGCGGTCACCGGCATGGATTACTCGGCGCGCTTTATCGACGTGGCGCTGCAGCTGACCTCGGGCGAGGATTTCCGTTACGTGGTGCCGGAAGAGGGAGAGCTGGTGGAGTATCGCCAGGTGCGGTTAAAAGAGTTTGGTTTCGATGAGACCCTGGCGCAGCGCATTCAGTTTGTGCAGGGCGATGCCTGTAACCTGAAACCGCAGCCCGATGGCTACGATCTGGTACTGGCCTCTAACCTGATCGATCGCCTGCGCCAGCCGAAGCGCTTCCTGCAGGACATCACGCCGATGATCCGCTCCGGCGGTTTGCTGGCCATCTCCTCACCTTACACCTGGCTGGAAGAGTTCACGCCGAAGGAGAACTGGCTGGGCGGTTTCCGTGAAAACGGTGAAGCGCTCACCACCTGGCAGGCGCTGCAACGGCTGCTGCGCGATGCCTTTGAGGAAGTTGCGCCGCCGCAGGACGTGCCGTTTGTGATTCGCGAAACCGCGCGTAAATTCCAGCACACACAGGCCCAGCTGACGCTGTGGCGTAAGCGCTAAAAAGCGTGCAGACAGCGGCAGCTCCGCTGTCTGCGCCTTGCCTGTCCCGCTAATTTGCTGCACATTCTCCCTGTTCAGAGAAGACGAACCTAATGAGGATGGATGATGGCGGAACACCTGCAACTGGATAATCTCGACCGCGGCATTTTAAATGCGCTGCTGCAAAACGCGCGCACCGCGTACGCCGAACTCGCCAAGCAGTTCAACGTCAGCCCCGGCACGATTCACGTGCGCGTCGAGAAAATGCGTCAGGCGGGGATTATTCTGGGTACGCGCGTGGAGATCGATCCACGGCAGCTCGGATTTGATGTCTGCTGTTTTATCGGCATCATTTTGAAAAGCGCGCGCGACTATCCGGCAGCGCTCAGCAAGCTGGAAGCGCTGGACGAAGTGGTGGAAGCCTGGTACACCACCGGCCACTACAGCATCTTTATTAAAGTGATGTGCCGCTCCATTGACGCGCTGCAGCA
>NZ_SDFT01000264.1:0-1940 GCF_004916815.1 Pantoea sp. R102 | reverse complement strand
CTGCGCCAGCGGGAAATCTGCCATCGCCAGCACGCCGCCGCCCAGAATCAGGTACTCCGGATCGAGAATGTTCATCTCGGTGGCGATCAGCTGTGCCAGCCGCTGCACAAACGCCTGCAGCGCCGGGTCAGAACCATGATGGGTAAACAGCGCCGACATCGGCGTTTGCGCCGCATTGGCCTGCGCCCATTGGCTTAACCAGTGGCCGGAGGTCACGGTTTCCGCGCAGCCGTGGTTGCCGCACGGGCAGGGCAGCGCGTTACCGGCCACCGGCACGTGGCCGAGTTCACCGGCTCCGCCATGCTGACCATGATAGAAGCTGCCGTTGATCCACAGGCTGTTGCCCATGCCGGTGCCAGGATACAAACCTACCGCATTTTCCGGCAGCTGCTCCAGCTGCATTAGATCCCATAGCATCAGATGGTTAACGTCTTTATCCATCGCCACCGGCACGCCCAGTCGTTCACTCAGCAGCGCCGCTACCGGCTGATGATCGAGCGCCTGAATGAACGGCAGTGAAATCACCTGCTGGCGATCGCGGCTGAGAATACCCGGCAGGCCGAGCATCACACCGCTGACCGGCTGCTGCTCCAGCGTTTCCGCAATCAGCTGCCCAAGTGCGGCCAGCGCATCGGGCTGCTGCGCCCAGCTGGCGGTGGGCACTTTACGAAAGCTGCTCCAGATGCGGCCTGCCTCCATCAACTGCAGACGGGTGCCGGTGCCGCCAATGTCGATACCGAGCCAGCGTGTTGTCATGCCGACACCTGCGCCAGGCCCTGCGCTTCATCAATGCTCTCACGCATCATGTTCCACGCGGTGGCAAGGTCTTCGTGAATGTTAAACAGGCCGGAAGTACCGACAATCAGCACTTCGGCACCGGCACCGACCAGCGTGTTGTAGGTGCGCGTATTACAGGAACCGTCAATCTCAATCAGGTAGCGGTGGCCGTGCGCCTGTTTCAGCGCCTTCAGCTCCTGCACCTTCTGCACCATCTCCGGGATAAACGGCTGACCGGCATAGCCAGGATCCACGGTCATCACGGTGATTTTATCCAGCAGATGAATGTAATGATGGATAAAGGAGACCGGCGTGGCCGGGTTGAGCACCACGCCCACTTTTTTGCCGTAGCTGCGAATCAGGTTAATCACGCGAAACGCATCACGATTGATGGTTTCAGCGTGCGGGCAAATGTAATCGGCGCCGGCATTGGCCACCGCTTCAATAAAGTCGGTCGGCTCTTCCACCATCAGATGCACATCGATCGCCACCTGGGTATGCGGGCGGATCTGCTCAATAAAGAACGGCGACAGGGTGATGTTTTTAACGTAGTGACCGTCCATGATGTCGATGTGCAGGAAGTCAGCGCGGGAGTCCAGCACGGCCAGCTGGTGCTTGATCTCCATCAGATTCATACACATCAACGACGGGGAGACTTGAATACGCATCATA
Source organism: Pantoea sp. R102 (assembly GCF_004916815.1). Classification (NCBI taxonomy): domain Bacteria; kingdom Pseudomonadati; phylum Pseudomonadota; class Gammaproteobacteria; order Enterobacterales; family Erwiniaceae; genus Pantoea; species Pantoea sp. R102. The sequence goes on along the minus strand of NZ_SDFT01000264.1, from coordinate 491 downwards.
CTTCCTTTTTTTCGGTCAGAGGATTAAGCGCCGCGGCCAGCTTGCTGAGCCTGACGGCACGGTGATCGTTAAAGCGCGCTTTGAGTTGTTTGAAGGCCAGCACCACCACCAGCACGGCACCCCACATCGCCAGGCTGACGTGCTGGCTGATGTTCATCAGGTTGAAGCCGGTGGAGAGCACCTGCAGCGCAATCAGCGCCAGCACCACGCCGGTCACGCGGCCAAAACCGCCGTTGGGATCGGTGCCGCCGAGAATGATGGCCAGCACGGTCAGCAGCAGGTAGGCATCGCCGTAACCCATGCGCGCCGAGTTAAAGCGCGCCATCATGATCAGGCCGGCCAGCACGCACAGCAGGCTGGAGATGACGTACACCAGCATCACCATACGGTGGGTATTGATGCCGCTGAACCAGGTGGCGTTGATGTTGCTGCCGCCCATGTAGATGCATTTGCCGGCGCGGGTTTTGCCGAGGAACAGCGCCAGCAGCGCG
>NZ_SDFT01000263.1:0-4330 GCF_004916815.1 Pantoea sp. R102 | reverse complement strand
GGCAACCGCAAATCGCACACTGTTTGTAGCGGCACGGTTCATCGCGCAATAAATTGCGCCGCTACCACATGTGCAACTTTGATTGAATGCAGTTTCAGCTTAACTGGCAGTCTTGGGGGTGGGATGTGAAGAAACGAAAAAAGCGCCCTGATGGCGTAAGGGCAACCAGGTAAGGCAACCGCAAATCGCACACCATTTGTAGCGGCGCGATTCATCGCGCAATAAATTGCGCCGCTACCAAACGTGCAAACGTGGTTGAATGCAGTTGCAGCTTAGCTGGTAGCCTGGGAAGTGGGATGTAAAGAAACGAAAAAAGCGCCCAAAGGGCGCTTTTTCCTGAATTTGGTGGGTCGTGCAGGATATGCCTCGGCCCATCCGGGGCCTCGCCCTGCGGGTGATACTGGCGCATCAGCCTGAATCGCTCCCGGCGATTCAGTCGAACCTGCAGCAGGTCCTCATCCTGCACGTTCAGCATCGGTGCACAGAAACGAAAAAAGCGCCCAGAGGGCGCTTTTTCCTGAATTTGGTGGGTCGTGCAGGATTCGAACCTGCGACCAATTGATTAAAAGTCAACTGCTCTACCAACTGAGCTAACGACCCGAAGTGGTGGGTGATGACGGGCTCGAACCGCCGACCCCCTCCTTGTAAGGGAGATGCTCTACCAACTGAGCTAATCACCCACTTCGGTACTGCTTAACAAGAGTGTCATCTGACTAAGATATGGTGGGTGATGACGGGCTCGAACCGCCGACCCCCTCCTTGTAAGGGAGATGCTCTACCAACTGAGCTAATCACCCATATCTTATCTCTTGTTCACTGCGGGCCATCTCATTAAGAGTGGTGGGTGATGACGGGCTCGAACCGCCGACCCCCTCCTTGTAAGGGAGATGCTCTACCAACTGAGCTAATCACCCCCGCTGTGTGGAGTCGCATTATAGGGATCCTTCGAAGTGAGTCAACGCTTTTTAAAACATAAATGTGCGTTCGCTTTAAATTTAGACATCATGCAGCGCTTTTAGCCAATGTGCTGGTTTTATTAGCAGAAAAACGCACTTCTGCCCGCGCCGCCAGCGTGACAGTGATTGAGGAATCAGCCTCACCTGCTAGAATATGCGCACTGTTTTTCCGCGTTAACCCGTTTTTTTGTCATCCAGACAACGAAACCTGCGCATTTAAGGCAATGCTGAATGAAAATCAAAACTCGCTTCGCACCCAGCCCGACGGGCTACCTGCACGTCGGTGGTGCGCGTACTGCGCTTTACTCATGGCTTTATGCTCGCCATAACCAGGGCGAATTCGTCCTGCGTATCGAAGATACCGACCTGGAGCGCTCCACGCCGGAAGCGATCGAAGCCATTATGGATGGGATGAACTGGCTGAATCTCGACTGGGATGAGGGCCCGTACTACCAGACCAAACGTTTCGACCGTTATAACGACGTTATCGACGAAATGCTGGAAGCCGGTACTGCTTATAAATGCTATTGCTCGAAAGAGCGTCTGGACGCGCTGCGTGAAGAGCAGATGGAAAAAGGCGAGAAGCCCCGTTATGACGGCCGCTGCCGCGACAGCCATGAACATCATGCTGCCGATGAACCGTGCGTGGTCCGCTTCCGCAACCCGCAGGACGGTTCGGTGATTTTTGACGATCAGATTCGTGGTCCGATCGAATTCAGCAACCAGGAACTGGATGATCTGATCATCCGCCGTACCGACGGTTCACCGACCTACAACTTCTGTGTGGTGGTCGACGACTGGGATATGGGCATCACGCACGTTATTCGTGGTGAAGACCATATCAACAACACGCCGCGTCAGATCAACATCCTGAAAGCGATTGGTGCGGAAGTGCCAACTTATGCGCACGTATCCATGATCCTTGGCGATGACGGTAAAAAGCTGTCCAAGCGTCACGGCGCAGTGGGCGTCATGCAGTATCGCGACGATGGCTACCTGCCGGAAGCGCTGCTTAATTATCTGGTGCGCCTCGGCTGGTCACATGGCGATCAGGAGATTTTCAGCGTGGCGGAAATGACCGAACTGTTCACCCTCGATGCGGTGAGCAAATCGGCCAGCGCCTTCAACACCGAGAAACTGCAGTGGCTCAATCACCACTACATTAATACGCTGCCGCCGGAATATGTCGCGACCCAGCTGCAGTGGCACATCGAGCAGCAGAACATTGATACCCGCACCGGACCGGAGCTGGCGAAGCTGGTGACGCTGCTGGGCGAACGCTGCAAAACGCTGGTCGAAATCGCCGCGTCCTGCCGCTACTTCTATGAAGAGTTTGACGCGTTTGATGCGGATGCAGCGAAAAAGCATCTGCGTCCGGTGGCGCGTCAGCCGCTGGGAATGGTGCGCGACAAGCTGGCGGCCATCAGCGACAGCGACTGGAATGCGGAAAACGTGCATAACGCCATTCAGGCTGCTGCGGATGAACTTGAGCTCGGCATGGGCAAAGTCGGTATGCCGCTGCGCGTTGCCGTAACCGGTGCCGGTCAGTCGCCTGGGCTCGACGTGACGGTGGAAGCCATCGGCCGCAGCCGCAGCGTGGCGCGTATCGAAAAAGCGCTGGCGTTCATCGCGGAGCGTGAAGCACAGGCCTGATTGAGCTGAACAGCGGCCTGTCAGGCTGCTGTGATGAGGCAGGCAACAAAAAAGCCGGAAGCATCTCACTGCTTCCGGCTTTTCTATTCTTCCTGGATTCCTAACCGCTGTAATACGCCCCTGATCCCTTCCCGCAATAACAGCGCCGCCAGTTGTTCCTGTTCGGTGGCCGTCATTTGCTGGACAGAATTTATTAATAACGCAGGTAACGTATTTTGCTGAGCGCCATAATTTGCCGCCGGTTCGTTTGCATGGCGGGTGGACTGAATGAAGCTTTTGACACGCTCATCAATGTGGATTAATCGCGCCTTACCGCCCTGTACACCGGGCTTAGGCGTGGTCGTCCAGTTTTCACGCTTGATCCATTTATTCACCGTCTGCCGACTGTAGCCCGTTTCCAGCGCGAGCTCTTCGGGAGTGAGCCATTCCTTTTTCACGATGCTGTCCCTGTTAAATACATTAGCTCTACATATTACAACAAAACGTTACGGGGAAAAGTAATCAAGGCAGAAAATGCCTTTTGCTGTACGACAAAAGGCAAAATCGGTTTACTGCGCTTCGCTGACCGCCGCCTGTGCCGGACGGAAGGCGAGGAAATAGGTGAGGCCGACAAAGATCGCACCGCCCACACCATTGCCTAAAAATACCGCAACCACGTTAGGTGCAAATTCTGCCCAGCTCATCTGACCGGCAAAAATTGCGGCAGGCACGATAAACATGTTGGCCACCACGTGCTGGAAACCGATTGCCACGAAGGCCATCACCGGGAACCACATGCCGAAGATTTTGCCGACCATATCTTTACTGGCGAAGGCCAGCCACACCGCCAGACACACCAGCCAGTTGCAGCCGATGCCGGAGATGAACGCATGCATGAAATCGGCGTTCACTTTGGCATGCGCTATCGCCACGGTTTTCTTCAGATAGTCGCCTTCGGTCATGCCGAGCAGATGGCCGAAGAACCATGCTACCGCAACGCTGCCAATAAAATTGGCGATGGTGACCCAAAACCAGTTACGCAGCACGCTGAAACCGCTAATGCGGCGCGCGAACCAGGCAATGGGCAGGGTCATCATGTTGCCGGTCAGCAGTTCGCCGCCCGCCAGTACGGTCAGAATCAGCCCGACCGGGAATACCGCCGCACCGAGGAAGCCGGCAAACGAGCCCCATTCAGCAGGCAGCTGGTTAATAACGTGCAGATCGAGCAGGAAGCCGGTGGCGATAAACGCGCCCGCCATGAAGCCAAGAATTAATAAGGTGGAAACCGGCAGACGGCTTTTAGCCACGCCGGCCTGAATCGCCAGTTGCGCGATCTCTTTAGGTGTATGCAGCGACATAGTTCACTTTTCTTTTATTAAACAAGGAGGACGTGCTGGCCGGTTAGCGAGTGAATACCCTGGACGGCTAACCGGTTAATTAGCGCGCTAAGTTTTACACGCACCATTAACGAAAACAAGCCTGACGCTAACATCTTTAACCTAAAGTTAACCTCGGCGTGGTGCACCGTTGAGGCGGCGTTGAGATAACGGCTGAGGGCAGGGATGACGAGTACGCGCTGCGCTGAAAAAAAAGCCACGGCGACACAGGGTTGCCGCCTTTTTCAGCGATCGCACGCAGAACGAGAATTTGCCGTTGACACTCAAACAGCGGTCTCATATTATGCCGTCCGTCGAGGTAACTCGGCGGTTTTTTCGGTACGGGGCTATAGCTCAGCTGGGAGA
>NZ_SDFT01000262.1:0-6039 GCF_004916815.1 Pantoea sp. R102 | reverse complement strand
CATTCATGCGCACCGGGTTCCGCCGTTTGCAGGATGCGCATTCATGCGCACCGGGTCCCGGATGCGCATCGACCTGACCCGGACACACAGCCGCGCCTTTCGGGCGCTTCACAACACGATTAAAAATAACAACATGGACACGGCGTCTTCACGCCACGCTCAAAAGGTCTGAAGTTTTATGTCTTGCAGCAGACGTCAGTTTATTCAGCTTTCTGCCGGTATGGCGCTGGCTTCCAGCGTTATGCCTTACGCCGCCCGCGCCGCCGCGCCATTGGGCGATGTACCTTTGCCGGTGCCGCCGCTGATCGAATCACGCCGCGGTCAGCCGCTGTTCCTCACGCTGCAGCGCAGCCACTGGTCCTTCAACGGCAACAGCAACAAAGTGCCGGTGTGGGGCATTAACGGCCTGTACCTTGGCCCGACAGTGCGCGTTTACAGCGGCGATGATGTCAAACTGATCTACAGCAACCGCCTCAATGAACCGGTAGCGATGACCGTCAGCGGTTTGCAGGTGCCGGGCGCGCTGATGGGCGGTGCGCCGCGCATGATGTCCGCCGGCGTAGACTGGGCACCGGTGCTGCCGATTCGTCAGGGCGCAGCCACGCTGTGGTATCACGCCAACACGCCGAATCGCATGGCGCCGCACGTCTATAACGGCCTGGCAGGCATGTGGCTGATCGAAGATGACATCAGCAAAGCGCTGCCGCTGCCGAAGCATTATGGCGTCGATGATTTCCCGCTGATTATTCAGGACAAGCGCCTCGATAACTTTGCCACGCCGGTTTATAACCCACCGTCGGACGGCGGGTTCCTCGGCGATACGCTGCTGGTTAACGGCGTGCAAAATCCGTATGTCGAAGTGTCGCGCGGCTGGGTGCGTTTGCGCCTGCTGAATGCGGCCAATGCGCGCCGTTTCGATCTCAGCTTTAGCGACAACCGGCCGTTTACGGTGATCGCCAGCGATCAGGGCTTCCTGCCCGCGCCGGTAGCGGTGCAAACGCTGTTGCTTGCACCGGGTGAACGTCGCGAAGTGCTGGTGGACATGTCGCAGGGCGATGAAGTGTCGATCACCGCAGGCACGGCGGCAGGTATTATGGATCGTTTGCGCGGGCTGTTTGAGCCGTCATCGATTCTGACCAATACGCTGGTGCTAACGCTGCGCCCGACCGGCCTGCTGCCGCTGGTGACCGACAACCTGCCGATGCGCCTGCTGGCGGATCAGATTCTCGATGGCGTGGCGGTGCGCACGCGTGAATTCCGCCTCGGCGACGGCACGCCAGGGATTAACGGTGTGCTGTGGGACATGAATCGCATCGATACTACGGTGCAGCAGGGCACCTTTGAGCGCTGGATCATTCACGCCGACCGTCCGCAGTCGCTGCATATTCAGGGCGTGATGTTCCTGATTAAGAGCGTCAACGGCGCGCAGTCGATGGGAGAGGATCGCGGCTGGAAAGATACGGTCTGGGTGGATGGCGATGTCGAGCTGCTGGTGAGTTTCCCGCAGAGTTCGTCAGAGCATTTCCCGTTTGTCTATTACAGCCAGACGCTGGAGCTCGCCGATCGCGGCACGGCAGGGCAGATGGTGGTGAATCCGGTCGGGTGAGGTGCGTTTCTTTTCCCTCACCCTAACCCTCTCCCGCCAGCGGGAGAGGGAACCGTTTTGTGCAATATTACACACTGGCACACCGTTTCAGATTTGCGCGGACATCTCCCTCTCCCGCGTGCGGGAGAGGGCCGGGGTGAGGGTGCCTGGTTGCGCAGTATTACACACAGGCACACCGCTTCAGATTTGCGCGGACATCTCCCTCTCCCGCATGCGGGAGAGGGCCGGGGTGAGGGGGCAAACCGCACCCTTCACCCATCGCATCCTTAACCCACGTCACCCATTAAACTCTTCCGGATCCGGTCCGAGTCGCTTGCCTTTATCCAGCTTCGCGATCTCGCTCACTTCTGACTTATCCAGCCGGAAATCAAACACCTGGAAGTTCTCCTGAATGCGTGCCGGCGTTACCGACTTCGGAATCACCACCAGGCCGCTGTCCAGATGCCAGCGAATCACAATCTGCGCTGGCGTCTTGCTGTACTTCTTCGCCAGCTCGCGAATGATCTCCTGATCAAACACGCCTTCACCGCCCTGCGCCAGTGGGCTCCACGACTCGGTCTGAATCTGATGCAGCGCATTCCACGCATGCAGCGTGCGCTGTTGCAGCATCGGATGGAGTTCAATCTGATTCACCACCGGCGACACGCCGGTTTCATCAATCAGCCGCTTGAGATGCGCTTCATGGAAGTTACACACGCCGATGCTTTTCGCCAGGCCCTGCTGTTGCAGTTCCACCATTTTCTTCCACGCATCGACGTAGTGATCTTTCTGCGGACACGGCCAGTGCATCAGATACAGGTCCACCTGCTCCAGCTGCAGCTTCTTCAGGCTGGTCTCCATCGCCTGTTCAACGTTCTGCTGGTCATCATTCCACAGTTTGGTGGTGATAAAGATCTCATCGCGCGCCACGTCGGTTTCCTGCAGCGCCTGGCCAATCGCCTCTTCATTTTTATACGCGGCGGCGGTATCGATGGAGCGATAGCCGACCTTCAGCGCTTCCAGCACCGCGTTGCGCGCTTCATCAATGCTGGCCTGCCAGACGCCAAGGCCGAGTTGCGGCATCATGTTGCCGTCGTGCAGTTTAATCCGGGGTTGCTCTGCCATAGTGACTCCTTATCGGTTGCAGTGACTTACCGTAGAAACGATGTGCTTAAGTCTAGTCAACAAACCTGACCTCAGGATCATTGTGGCAACCGAACGGCACTTTCGCCCGGTGCAATCCTGCAAAAATCTTGCCTGATTCTCCAGCCATCTGGAGCTTTATGCAGCAATGCGGCACACTGCGTTTTTTGCTGCCCGAGAGAGTGCCATGCCGAACGATGCCCTTTGCCGCCAGCTGGCGCAGCGCGTGATCACGCTGATGCGCGAGCCACAAAAGCCGCTGTGTGCGGTGGAAAACGTACGGTTGATCTACGCAGAGGAACCGCTGCCGCGTACGCCAATGTTGTATCCGGCGGGCATCGTGATCCTGTTTCAGGGACACAAAACCGGCTACCTCGGCAGCACGGTGTTTCGCTACGACGCCACCAAATACCTGATGCTCACCGTCACGCTGCCGGTGGAGTGCGAAACTGACGCCACGCCGCAGCAGCCGCTGGCCGGCATGAGCCTCACCGTGGATCCGGCCAGTTTGCAGGATCTGCTGTTAAGCATTGGCGATGACGAGCAGTTTCAGCCGCAGCCGCAAACCTCCGGCATTCACTCTGCGTTCCTGAGCGAGGAGATGCTGTGCGCCGCGGAACGGCTGCTGGATGTGATGGATAAACCGCGTGACGCCCGCGTGCTCGGCCCGCAGCTGGTGCGTGAAATCATCTATTACGTACTGACCGGGCCGATTGGCGGCGCGCTGCTGTCGCTGGTCAATCGCCAGACGCAGTTCAGCCAGGTGGCCCGGGCGCTGCGCCGCATCGAGAACCACTTTGCTGAAAGCCTGAGCGTGGAAATGCTGGCGGCGGAGGTCAACATGAGCGTCTCGGCGTTTCACCATAACTTTAAGGCGGTGACCCAGACGTCGCCGCTGCAGTATCTCAAGCGTTACCGGCTGCATCAGGCGCGGTTAATGATGCTGCAGGATGGGCTGAAGGCCAGCGCCGCCGCCGTGCGCGTCGGCTATGAAAGCCCGTCACAGTTTTCGCGGGAGTTTAAACGGTACTTTGGCGTGACGCCGGGAGAAGAGGCGAGCCGCGCGCGCCAGACCGGGGCGCTGCAGCCGTTTGACGCCGCCTGAAACGGCGGCGCTTTACAGAGGTCAGGCTTTCTGGCGCCGCTTTTTCCAGATCACCACAATGCTGCCGCCGAGGCCGAGAAACAGCAGCACAATAGGCAGCACCATCAGGATCGCCATCACCTGATCTTCGTGGCGCTTGATAAACGGCACCTGGCTGATGCCATAGCCCATCGCCACCACAATCCCGACCCACAGCGCGCCGCTCAGCCAGTTGAAGAACTGAAAACGCCCGTTCTGCAAACCCGAAATGCCCGCCATGGTGGGCAGCAGCGTACGCACAAAGGCCAGAAAGCGGCCAACCAGCAGTGCCATCAGGCCGTGGCGGTTGAACAGGTGCCAGGCGCGCTGATGGTACTGCGCTGGCAAATGCATCAGCCAGCTTTTGACGATTTTAGTATTACCAAGCCAGCGCCCCTGCAGATAGCTCAGCCAGCAGCCGAGGCTGGCAGCGGTGGTCAGAATCACCATGGTTGGCACAAAATCCATCACGCCTTTGGCGATCATCGCGCCTGCCAGCAGCAGCAGGCTGTCGCCGGGCAGGAACGAGGCAGGCAGCAAACCGTTTTCCAGGAACAGCGTCAGAAACATCACGCCGTAGACAATCCACACTACATCCGGATTGGCCAGCGCGGCAAAATCCTGATGCCACAGCGCCTGGACAATCTCATGTAAAACACCCATCAGCTATCCCATCGAGTCACAAGGCTTGTATTTTAACCGTCCGGGACGGCGTAATCGTTGATCTCCGCTACGCCGCACCGGATGGTTTAAGTTTGGTTTATCTTTTTACGCTTTCAGGCGGGCAAAACCGGCTTTCAGGTCATCCAGCAGATCGTCAACGTGCTCGAGCCCAATATGCAGACGCACCAGCGTGCCGTCAAAATCCACGCCGCCCGCCGGACGAATTGCCGCCAGCTCTTCCGGCTGGTTCGCCAGAATCAGCGATTCAAAGCCGCCCCACGAGTAGGCCATACTGAAATGGTGGAAGCGATCGAGATAATTTGCCAGCTGCGCCGGGGTGAGTTTTTCATGCAGGATGAATGAGAACAGCCCGCTGCTGCCGCTGAAGTCGCGCCGCCAGAATTCGTGGCCTTTGCACTGCGCCAGCGCCGGATGGTTGACGCGCGCCACTTCCGGCTGTGCCGCCAGCCATTCGGCCACGCGCAGGCCGCTCTCTTCGTGCTGACGCAGACGCGTCGCCAGTGTGCGCAGGCCGCGGCTGGCCATGTACGCGGTGTCCGCATCCACCATCTGGCCCATCAGGTAGGAGTTTTCGCGCAGCTGCGCCCAGCAGCGCTCGTTGGCCACCGCAGTACCGATCATCGCATCGCTGTGGCCGATGATGTATTTGGTGCCGGCCTGGATCGAAATGTCGATGCCATGCTCCAGCGCGTTAAACAGCACGCCCGCCGCCCAGGTATTATCAATCATGATCACCGCGTCTGGTGCTTTGGCGCGCACCGCCGCGACAATTGCCGGAATATCCTGCACTTCCATGGTGATGGACGCCGGTGATTCGAGGAACACCACGCGGGTGTTCGGCTGCACCAGTTCGCCGATTTCACTGCCGATGCAGTGATCGAACCAGGTGGTGGTGACGTTAAGCTTCGCGAGAATTTTGGTGCAGAAATCCTGAGTGGGTTCGTACACCGCGCCGCTGACCAGAATATGATCGCCGCTGGTGACAAACGCGAGGATGGCATTGGCGACTGCGGCCGCACCGCACGGATAGAGCACGCAGCCGGCGCCGCCTTCCAGTTCGGTCATCGCATCCTGGAAGGAAAAATGGGTGAGGGTGCCGCGCCGGCCATAAAACAGCTCACCGCTGGCGCGTCCGGCGGTGGCGCGTTGTTTGTCCGCGACGGAGTCAAAAACCAGTGAGGATGCGCGCTGAATGACGCTGTTAACCGAGCCCTGAGTGTAACGTTTGCTGCGTCCCGCGGTGACAAGCCGGGTATCAATTTTTTTCGTTGCCATCACTGCCTTTCCTGACACGTCTCACAAAGCATCCAACTTACCACGAATCGCGGCGCGGGGTTGAGCCCGTTTGCCGAATATCAGAGTGACGCCAGCACAATCGCGGAAAGAGGCTGGTTGTGGCTTTTATTACGCGGCGGAAAAGCAAAGCGCAATAAATTGCGCCGCTACGACCCGTGCGGTGTTTTTGCTCAATGCCACAAGCCGCACCGCATCGTAGCGGCGCGAT
>NZ_SDFT01000261.1:0-1154 GCF_004916815.1 Pantoea sp. R102 | reverse complement strand
TTCGGCCCTTTAATTTTGGACACCACGTCATCCAGACGCCAGCCAATCACATCTTCCATTGGCTTGCCCGGCTGGCCGACGCCCACAATGCGGTCGCCCACGCTGATGGATTTGCTCTTGGCCGCCGGACCACCGGCGACCATCGAGTTGATCACCGTGTAGTCATCATCCATCTGCAGCACGGCACCGATACCTTCCAGCGACAGGCTCATTTCGGTGTTGAACTGCTCGGTGTTGCGCGGTGACAGATAGTTCGTATGCGGGTCGATTTCATGCGCGAACGCGGTCATCGCCAGCTGGAACACATCTTCGCTGTTGCTTTGTGCCAGACGACGGATGGCAAAGTTGTAGCGCTTGGTCAGCGTCTCGCGAATCTCTTTGTCATCTTTCCCGGCCAGCTTCAGGCTCAGCTCGTCATACTTCACCTTGGCATCCCACAGCGCGTTTAGCTCATCTGTGCTTTTCGGCCACGGTGCTTTGGCACGATCGATATCGATGGTGTCATTGCCGGTGAAGTTCATCGGGCGGTTCAGCACGCTGAGCGCATACTGATAGCGCTCGAAGCGGCGCTTCTGCGCCAGATTATAGAGATCGTAAAACACATCCAGCTTGCCGCTGCGCAGCTCATCACCGAGCGTGGTTTTTTTGTCGGCGAATTGTGCCACGTCCGACGCCAGCAGCACGTTATGGCTGTAATCGAGCAGATTCAGGTAGCGGTCAAAAATTTTCGCCGAAAAATCCTGATTCAGATCGAACTGACGATAGTGGGAGCGGGTGAAACGCGAAGTGACGCGTTCACTAACGGTAGGATGCTGTGCTTCTTCGTGTAACTGGGGAATCTGGTCGGCGCGGGTAATGTTGTCCGCGCCAAAGGTGGGGCCTGCCAGCAGCAGGCCCGCGATCATACCGATCTTAAAAATGCTGTTCATGCCAGGGTCGGGCCTCCGTTTCAGAACTGCAAGTGTTCTGCGCGCACAATCATTGCCAGGCCGGAAGCGAGCTGGACCCGGACGCCATCTTTGGTAATTTCCAGGATGGTAGCGTCCATTGCACTTTTGCCTGCTTTGACTTTGATGTTTTGACCCGCTTGCAACGTTGAAGTGTCAGTGACGGGTTTTGCCCGCGGTGGACGCGGAGCAGCCTGACGCTCACCG
>NZ_SDFT01000260.1:0-2652 GCF_004916815.1 Pantoea sp. R102 | reverse complement strand
TCGGTGCGGTTTCGCAGACCTGCGCTTTACCTCAACGCCCGCCCGATCAGCCCACTCCTTACCCACCCCGCTAAAACGCCACATCCACCACCACGCTATCGCTGTAATTCCCCGCTGCGGGCGTATTCTGCGTAGTCAGAATCTGCGCCGTATAGGTAAAGTTGCGCGTCACGGTATCCGCGTTGAGCGATGTCGAGGTCGCGCTGCTCCAGCGGTCGCTGCCGCTCGGGCCCCAGCGATTAGTGGTGGTAGTACCTTTATAAATATCGTAAGCCAGCCGGTTGGTGCCGCTCGCCATCTGGCGCGTGGTGCCGCTGTAATAGCTGCCATTACTCAGTCCCACCGTATACGTGCTGCCCTTTGAACACACCACGTTAATCGTCTGCTGCACAGTAGAAAAACTACCGACCAGCGGCGCACTGCCGAAGCTGACGTTCGGCGCCGTGATCGTGGTGCAGTCGTTGGTGATCACCATATTCACGGTGATCGGCATCGCCGTCCCGCTGCTGCTCTGCACCGTGCCGACGCACACGCCGGCCACATTTAACCCGGCACACACGTTATAACTCACCGTCAGCGTGATGGTGGTGGTGTAACTGCCGGCGGCAATCACCTGGCCGGGCACTGTACGGAAATAGAGTGGAATGACAAAATTGAGGCTGTTGCCGAGCGCCAGCAGCGCGGAAGCGTTCCAGCGATAGCTGCCGCCCTGGCGCAACTCGGTGGCACAGGCGCTGTCGATGCACAGCTGAATCGGCACGTTATCGGTGCCGCTGGCCGATGCCTTCATGGTGGCGCGCGTGCCGCTCAGGTAGTTGGCGGTGGTGAACGCATAGGCGACGTAATCGCTGCCCAGCAGGTTGAGCGTGCCGGTGCCGCAGTTAACGTTGGTGTTACTGGAGGTATTGACCGCCGTCGACTGCACGTAAAACGTGGTTTGCGTGCCAAAGCTGGCGCTGGGGGCCGAAAGCGAACAGAGCGCGTAGCTGCTGGCCGGCAGCAGCCACAGCAGCAAGAACAGAAATTTCCTCATGGCGAGATCCCTGACTGTGAGTTGTTGGCGGCATTCACGGCCGTACCGGGCGCGGCAGGCGGCAGCGGGCAGGTGAGTGGGCCGTAAGTCTGCAGCGCTTTAGGCTGCCCCTCAGCGATAGCCAGCGTGGTCTCGCACTGGAGGCCGTCCGGTGTTACCACGCGCATCGGGTTGCTGGCGCTGAGATCTTCCATCCACACGAGGCCGTCCCAGCCGACATATTCAGTGGCGCGATCGCGGCGCAACACCTGGCTGGAGACCGGCAGCGGCTGGCCGTTGCTGTCGTGCAGGATCACGCTGGCGGCGCGCAGGCGTTCCACCGGGAAATTCAGCAGATAGCCACTTTTGCGCTTCACCGCGAAGCGCTGCTCCACTTTGGGCGCGGTCATGTCAGCCGGCAGATCGAGAGTATCGATATCGTACTTCGCGCCGTAATAGCTGCTGATGGACGGCACCAGCAAATAGCCGGCGTCATCGGTGCGGCCCATCGTCTGGTTTTCGTAGCGCACCGTCACGTCCGGATAGCGGGTTTTCACCACCACAAAGGCATCGTTGATGTTGTTGGCGGCGAACACATGGTTGTCCATCAGCACCAGCGAGCCGGTGAAATCGGCCCACTGCGTGGTGTTGTCATCGTCGCCGTAAAAGCCAGCGGAAGTATCGATCTTGTTGTTGCGATAGCGCAGGCTGCCCTGACGATAATCGCCGCTGTCGCCGCCCTGATGCGCCCATGACGCATCGTAAGCAAAACCGCCGTCGCTCGGCATGGCGCGCGACACGTACAGGCGCTGATTGCTTTGTCCCTGCTGATCGCGCTCGACGCTAATTGATGCGCTGCTCTGTTCGCCAAACGGAATCACCAGCGAAATCGCGCCGCTCCAGTCGCCCTGTTGCTGGTCGCGGCTGGCGGAGATGTACAGGCTGCTGTTGCCCCACAGGTTTTTACTCCACGATAAATTCCACAGGCGGGTGCGATCGCCGCTGCTGCCGGCGATATCCAGATACGCCAGACCGAGGCTGCCGTACTGGCTGAGCGACAGGCTGGCGGTGTACTGCGCGCTGCGTCTGGCGAGCGAATAGCTGGTATTGGCGCTGTCGCCGCGGCTGCCGACCAGCGCCAGGTTGCCGAAATCCGCGCTGCGCAGCGTGTGCTGGGTGCCGAGGCTGAACCAGCTGTTGTTGTACTGGTAACCCCAGCTGTACTGGGTACCGGATCTGCCGTCCAGCTGGCTCTGCGCCAGCGCGGCGTTGATGACGCCCAGGCTGCCCAGTTTCACCAGCGCGCCGGCACCGCCCATCGCCACGTCGCTGCTGCCTTCGGCGTGCGATTCCAGCGTCAGCCAGTCGCGCAGGCCGTAGCGATAGGAGGCGCTGGCCGCCGCTGCGCCGTAATCAAAGTTTTTGATGCCGTAGTTCTCGCGAATCGCCCCGGCGGAGAAGGCGTAATCGGACAGGCCGGTTTTCAGCAGGCTGCTGGAGACGTAGAACGGCAGCGTTGTCGTCACCTGACGACCGACCGCGTCGGTGGTGGTGATCACCGCATCGCCCGCCCCGTTCACGAATGGCACATTGGTCAGCGACCACGGCCCCGGCTGCACGTTGGCCTGCGCGCTGCGGTA
>NZ_SDFT01000025.1:0-7976 GCF_004916815.1 Pantoea sp. R102 | reverse complement strand
GGCTATCAGACGCTGGTGGTCAACTACGACTACAATCCGCAGCGCGAAGAGGAGCAAATTGCCACGGTACTGGCTTTTAACGTGCAGGGATTGATCCTGACCGAGTCGGTGCATACCGTGCGCGCGGAAAAGTATCTTAACGCGGCCACCATTCCGGTCGCCGAAGTGATGGGACTGAGCGAGACGCGCGGGCGCATTAACGTCGGCTTTGATAATTACCGTGCCGGCTACGACATGACCGCGATGCTGCTGGCCAGCGGCAAACGGCGGGTGATTTATTTTGGCTCAATGTCCGATCGCCGCGATCAACAACGCTATGCCGGCTATTGCGATGCCGTGGCGGCGGCCGGATTGCCGGCCGGACGCATCGTACCGAACAAAGTCTCTTCGGTGTCGATTGGCACCGGCATGATGACGCTGGCGCGCCAGCTCTATCCGCAGATGGATGCCATTCTCTGTACCAACGATGATCTGGCGGTCGGCGTGCTGCAGGAGTGTCAGGCGGCAGGGATTGCGGTGCCGCAGGCGCTGGCGATTGCCGGATTCCACGGACTGGAGATTGGTCAGGCGACAACGCCGCGGCTGGCCAGTGTGATTACACCGCGCTTCGAGATGGGCAAAGTGGCAACGGAAATTGTGCTGAAGAAGATTAACCAGCAGCCCACCATTGAACAGGTGGATTTGCATTATCAGCTGTCGATGGGCGCCACCATTTGAGCGGTGGCGCATTGGTGCAGGCGCGACATGCGCCTGCATGATTAACGCTTAGTCGCGTGCAGCGGTGGGCGGCACAATCGACGGCTGAGCGTGATGGGTGCGCTTCAGGAAACGGCTCTCCAGCAAATTCCACGAGGTGTAAGCCAGCGCCAGCGTCATCACAATCGTCAGCCCCAGGCCAGCAAACGCGTTGGCATCGAACACACCGAAATGCTGCAGCACCTGAATAATCGGCCAGTGATAGAGGTACATGCCGTAAGAGAGATCGCCGTACTGGCTGATTTTAATCTCTTTACACAGGCTGGTGCAGAACAGAATCACTACCGCCGAAAACGCCACCGGCTCAACGATAAACGCGTAATCCGTGCTCTTGAACAGCAGGAACACCACCAGCGACACAATGGTGATCTCTTTCAGGCGGTTAAAGGTTGGCTGATGCACCGCCAGCAGGCTGCCAAAGAAGAAGTAGGACGACAGCGCAATAAACTGCTTGGCCAGCGTATCGGCTTTCGGGCCGCTGTACAGCGCGGTGAAGTAGAAGTACCAGGCGCAGGAGATAATAAAAATCACGCTCCACACTTTCAGCGGGCTTCGCTTCAGCAACGGCACGATAAAGGGCAGCAGCACGTAGAGTGTCAGCTCGGCTTTGATGGTCCACAGTGAACCATCCAGCGGCTGATTGGGATTGTTGGTAAACACGCCCGGCAGCGACGGCTGAATAAAGTTAAGAAACGAGAAGTTGGCGACCAGATATTTAAGGGTTTCTTTATTTTTCAGGAAATCCATCAGCGGCAGGGTAGTAAGACACATGCCAATCACAAAACACATGATGATGGTGAAAATATAAGCCGGCAATATACGTTGTGCGCGCTTAATAAAATAGGACGTCAGCGATTTACTTCTTAAGTAACTTTTTGCAATAAGAAAACCACTTATTGCGAAAAATCCTTTGACGGCAAAATCACTATTGAGAAAATGCGCCAGGAAACGGATATCGGCGTTTCTCGTCACCTCAGCGGAATGCACCAGCATTACGATAAAGGCGAGGGAAAGTCGTACGATGTCAAAATTGTTTTTTTCGTTCATGTCAGCATTCTTTCATTGAGTGACGACGTGCCAGGAAAAGCCATGAAAGACTTTGCATGGTTGCTTCGGAATATTCTTATCACAGGTGTTCTGCGTGAGCAGATGCAATCTATTAGAATTTTAATCCTCATAAAAAGCAAGCAATGTTCAGGACCAGTAAAATATTCGGATTTTCCCTGGATGACGATGAGAAAGGGCTTATTAATGAAAAAACGCTAACCAGTTGGCTAGCGTTATTTCTGGACCTAACGGAACAGCTGGAAAGTGCGTGACACCTCATAGCCGACAATCGACTGCTTGCTCGATATGGTGTTGTAGTAGAGATAGTACAGCACCATCAGAATGGTGACAGCCACGGCAAGCACCTTCTTCAGCTTCCGGGTTTCCCAGATACACAGCGAAATAAGCACCGGCTCAACCTGCAGCAAATAGTTCGCCAGACGACCACCAGAAGCGTAATCCTGTAGCGCCATCCTCAGGCCACTACCGATGGCAAAAGTGATCACCAGAATGTAATAGGTATTAAACTTTTCCGGGTCGAAATTTTTAATTTTATCGCTCAGCAACATGTAGCTGAAGATAAAGACGAAGCCGATATTCTTCAGGTTCGACAGGGTCAGAATACCCTGTTCCTGGCGAGAATCGGCATCGGCATAGCCCATGGCCCTGTCGCCCAGCGCACCGAGGTGGCTGGAGAGCGCGGCGATCAGCGCTGAACTGCCGAGAAACGCCAGCGGCAGGCTGGCGACCACGATGGCAATTGGGATGTATTTGTTTTTACGCACAATCATCGCCAGCGGAATCAGCAGCGCGACAATCGCGGTGGCGTGGCTGATAAACGACAGGATGAAGGTGGTGATCATGCCAGACTTGCTGCGCCGCGACATGTGCCAGACGAAGCCCATTAAAAACGCCGAACATAAACCGAAGCGAATCTGGTTCATGTCTTTGTTGATAAACAGGTGCGCAGAGTAGACGGCGAGGGCCACCAGCGGCAGCGGTGTCAGCTTACGGAAGTAGTGCGCGTTGACACCAACAGCGATGACCGCGAAGACAAAGATGAAAATGTCCGGATTAGCGGTAAAGATACGTGTCGCGCCGGCAATGGCGTAAATGGCTGGTTCATAACGGAATTCCACGACCGCACGCCAGAAACCTTCGATAATAATTTTATCGATAAACTGGGCATAGAAGTCGCGATACTGGAAGTCATCAAGGCCGGTTCCCAGGCCACGAATACCGCCAAAAGTAAAAAGTACTACAACGGCAACAAAATAAAGCCACGTCCTGATTTGCGCTGTGTTTTCATTTTTACTTAACATGATTTCGACAATAGCGACGAAAGTCAGGCTAAGACTTATGATCCAGTAAATTCCCATGGTCACAGATTCTTATAGTTTAAAATTCACTTATAACATACGGTCTTGTTAACGTAAACATGAGAAAAGTCTAATTTTTCCTGGTCCGATATTATATTGAATAGGTTTTGCCATATTTATTTGCTACCGTTTCCACAGACATTTTTTGATGAGTACGTTTTTTTCATTATCTCGCGGGGAGCCGGAGCGTCACTGAGCGATTTTATCCGCTCAGTTTGACTTTTGTTACTGTTTTTATTCAGGATTTGGAGCCAGTGCGATGAGAGGGTTGCGGATATTTAGCCTGTTTTTTTTACTGTATCTTCCGGCCGCGTTTGCCAATAAGGAAATTCCGATCTGGCCAGATGAAGTGTCAGCAAATAATAAATTTATTAATTTTAGTAAAAACCCGGCCATTAATAACCGGGCTGTTACCCACGTCGATGCGCCACAAATGATTTATGTTCCGGCAACAGGAAAAAATAATCATGCGGCGGTGCTAATCATTCCCGGTGGGGGTTTTTCTTATATTATGAAAGATCTTGAAGGGCTGGACGTGGCCAACGTGCTTAGCCAGCAGGGCTACGCTTCATTTGTGTTAATTTATCGTCTGCCACACGACGGTTCAGCGCAGTATCGCCAGCAGGCTTTTGCCGATACCCAGCGAGCGCTGCGGCTGATTCGGGCCAATGCGCAGCAGTACCAGGTAGCGCCTGACCGCATTGGCGTGATGGGCTTTTCCGCCGGTGCCTTTCTCGCCGCCAATCTGAGCAACACTCCCGATGAAGCTAACTATCAGGCCGTCGATGCGCAGGATAAGGTGTCGGCGCGCCCGGATTTCAGCGCCCTCATCTATCCGGTGCTGTCGCTGAAACAGGGCGTGACCCACCCAGGCACGCGCGCGGCGCTGTACGGAAAAGATCTCAGTGCCCAGCAAATGGCGCAGCTTTCGCAGGAAGATCGCGTCAGCGCACACACGCCGCCGACTTTTCTGGTGCAGGCGCTGAACGATGGCACCGCCTCACCGCAAAACGCGCTGGGCATGTTCAGCGCCCTGCGGCAGAACAAGGTCAACGTGGAGCTGCATCTGTTCCAGCAGGGCGGTCACGGCTTTGGCACCGGCCAGAAGCAACATCTGCCGGTGCAAAACTGGCTCACCCTGTTCCACGCCTGGCAAAGCAGCCTGGTGAAGCCGTAAGCGGGATGTTTATTGCTTTACAACACGATTGAACGGCAGCCAGCAATCAATGGCCAGCTGTAGCTGCTCGATACGCGTAGTCAGGCCAGCCAGACCCACGCTGAGCAGGTCGCCATCGTGCGCATCGACGCAGGCTTGCTCCAGCTGCTGGCAAAGCTGATTGATATCTGCCGCATAGATAATTTGAGCTGCGCCGGCCAGCCGGTGCAGCGTGCGTGCCAGCGCGGGCCACTGCTGCTGCGCCAGTTCCTGCTGGGCCTGTTGCAAATCGCGCTGATTCTCTTCGCATACCCTGAGCAGCAGTTTTGCCACCATATCGTCATCGTGGTGCACCATGGCGCGCAGTTGCGGCAAAGACAGCAATGCCGGCAGGGCAGCAGGCTGCGCCAGGGCAGCGTTAAGCTGATCCGGATGCAGCGGCTTAAACAGGCACGCATCCATACCAGCCGCGAGGCCGCGTTCGCGCGTCTCAGCCAGTGCACTGCCGGTAAGTCCGATGATTTTGTGACGATAACCACGGCGACGTAACACACTGGTCAGCGTAAAACCATTCATCTGCGGCATATGGCAATCGGTGATTACCGCGTCAATCTGCTGTGTTGCGATGATCTCAGCTGCGAGGTCAGGCTGGCCGATCGCGGTAACACGATGCTGCAGCGCTTCCAGCTGACGGGTCAGCAGCAAACAATTCGCCGGATGATCGTCTACCACCAGGATATGCAGTGCCGGCGCGGCGGGCGGTGCATCAGTCGTGCACAGAGTTACCGGCGGCGGTGCACGACTCGGTAGCGGCAGCGTGACGTGAACCAGGGTGCCTTCACCCGGCTCGCTGTGCAGGCGCATGCTGCCCTGCATCTGTTGCAGCAGCTGCGCGCTGATCACCAGTCCCAGTCCGCAGCCGGTTTGCTGACGACCGGCTGCGGTCTGCGCAAACGGCTGAAACAGCTGTTGCTGCTCCTGTTCACTGATGCCAATGCCGCTATCCTGCACTTCAATTTCCAGCACCAGTTCGCCAGCGGCGTTTTGCTCACCGCTGAGATGCACCGCCACGTTTCCCTGCGGCGTGAATTTAATGGCGTTGCTGATGTAATTGGCGATCACCTGACGCAGGCGCGGCGCATCAACCCAGACTTCAAGATCAGGCAGCGTAGTGTGATAGCTAAGCTTAAGGTTTTTTTCATGCGCCAGCCCCTGATAGAGCTGCAGTACCGGCTGGCACAGGGTCGCGATGCTGTGCCACTGCGGTGCCAGCGTCAGCTGCCCGCGCTCAATCTTCGCCATATCCAGAATGTCGCCGACCAGGCCGCTTAATGCCTGTGCCGATTGCCATGCAGTCAGCAGCGCCTCGCTGGCACCGGCCTTACGCGCTTCCAGCGCCAGCAGGCCGATGATCGCGTTGACCGGATTGCGAATCTCATGGCTCACGGTAGCAACCCAGCGGCTTTTGGCCTGATTTTCACGATCGGCACGATCGGCACGATCGCGGGCGATCTGCAATTGCCGCTGCGCCCGGCGGCGGCGGCGGATTTCCCGGCCGCGCTGATACACCCAGAGCAGGCAGGCGAGGGAGACGACGGCTGCCACGCCCGCCAGCGCATAAAATGGCGTGCGATACAGTGGCCAGCTGCTGGCCGTCACCTCGGGCGTACCCTGCCAGCGTGCACGGCGAAACTGATATGAGCGGGCTGGGTGCCGACGCGCTGGACAATGCGCATCCGTCCGGAAAAATAGCGTTTGATCAGGTAAGCGGCGCCCAGCTGGTTATGCACCATGCCATCGGCTTTGCCTTCCACCACTTGCTGCATGCCGAGACTGGCGTTGTCCACCAGCTGTAGCTGTACTTCAGGATAGTGTTGCTGCAGCCAGCCAATGACCGGGCTGCCTTTCATTACGCTGATACGTAAGCCCGAGTGCAGCGCGGCGGGTGCACCCGCGGTAGCGGCGGTAATCAGCACAAACGGCGTGTGCAGCCACGGCTGGGTAAAACGGCCTGGCCACTGCGCGTTATAGGAGAGTGCGGCCACCATGTCGATTTTATGCTGTTGAAGCTGCATCAGGAGCGAGTCTTCATGATACTCCGGCACGGCGACAAAATTGATACCGGTGCGCAGGTGGATTTGGTGCAGCAGTTCGGCACTGATGCCCTGAAACTGATTACGTCCATCCAGCAGCGCCAGTGGCGCAAAAAAAGGATTAAAACCCACGCGCACGCTGCCGTGCTGCTGTAGCCAGCGCTGTTCAGCAGCCGTAAGCGCCAGCGGCTGCTGCAGACGCCAGATGTCCGGGCGCTGTGTCCACTGGCGTGAGATCGCGCGATGCTGCTCTGCGGGGATCGCCGCGATGACGCGATTTATCGCACGCAGCAATACCGGCCTGCGCTGACTCACCAGTAGCCGACTGGCATCCTGCGCGCGTGGGGCGAGAATGTCGGCCAGCGCCAGCTGATTGAGGTAGTTGCGTTCAATTAAAAAGCTGGCGGAGGTCAGATTATCGAGCACGTAATCCGCCTCGCCGGTCGCCAGCGCCGACAGTGCGACGCGACTGGAGGCATAACGCATGATGTGCGCCTGAGGAAATTGCGCCCGGATTACGCTGTCGCTGAGATAGTGCTGGTCCACCGCCAGTCTGACTGGCGCTGCATAAGGCACCTGCTGCATGGCGCGATCGCGCTGGGTTACCACCACCGGTCGGTTGATCAGCAGATTGTGTGAGGCGTCCAGCTGGGCGTTGGCGGGCACAGTGTTCCCGGCTTTGCTAAACAGCATATCAGCCTGGTCGGCAGCGATAGCGGCCAGCGCCGCGTCACGATCGGCATAGCGCAGCATCTCTATCCGCATGCCAAGTGCCTGGCTAATCAGCCGGGCGTAATCAGCAAATACGCCTTCCACGTTTTTTTCCTCGGATGACATATCAAGGAAGGTGAGATAAGGCGGAATATCGGGCGCCCATAGCGCAATGCGCAGCGTGGGCAACTGACGCAATGCCTGCCAGTCGTCCTGCGACAGTTGCGGTATCAGCGGTGCCAGCGGTTCCCGCTCCAGCGGAATATAGAGCTGTGGCATCGGCTGCGCCACCGTGGGGCTGCAGCACAGCACCAGTCCGATAAACATCAGCAGACGGATCATGAGGCTTCCATTTGATTGCGGTGTACGAAAGCAAATAAATCACTCATGGTTTTGCAGTGCAGTTTATCCATTAACCGGCTTTTATAAGTGCTGACGGTTTTATTACTGACGCCCATCCGCGCCGCGATGCGCATATTATTCAGGCCCTTAATAATGTGATGAAAAACCTGAAACTCCTGTGGTGACAATGATTCAATCATTTTTTTCTCCGCCAGCGTGCTTTCCTGCTCCATTTGCTGCATAAAACCGCCCAGCGGGAAATAACCGTAACCACGTTGTGTCGCCTGAATAGCACTGGCGATCTCTGGCATATCGGTTTTTTTACTGACAAAGCCATTGGCGCCGCTGCGCAGGCTCTGCACGGCATACACGTTTTCATTTTTCCCGGAGATAACGATGATTTTTCCTGGAAAATACTGCTCGCGCAATGACTTAACCACTTCAATTCCGTCCAGCGACGGCAGGTCGATATCAATGATGACGATATCCGGC
>NZ_SDFT01000259.1:0-2807 GCF_004916815.1 Pantoea sp. R102 | reverse complement strand
CGGCGATGGCATCAACGATGCGGTGCTCTACACCCTGACCAACAGCCTGACCGGCGCGGGCGTGAGCAAATATGTGGTACCGGCGCTTGGCTTGATCATCGGCCTGTTTTTACTGTTTTGTTTTCTCTCCTGGGTGCTGCGCCGGCATAAACGTCCGCATCATCTCGGCTGGAGCCTGCTGGCGATCGCCTGTGCTGCCGGCTCGGTGCAAACCACGCCGGCGTTTCGCCAGGTGAAAGAGCTGATCGCCTCCCACGCGCGCCAGGCCGACTCGGATTTCGAAACCTATTACAAAACGCCGAATAAGCAGATTAACGCGCCGAAGCTCAACCTGGTGTATATCTACGGCGAAAGCCTTGAGCGCACCTACTTCGATCAACAGGCTTTTCCTGGCCTGGCACCGGAACTCAGCCGCGAAAAAGATCACAGCATTGACTTCAGCAACACCGAGCAACTGCCCGGCACCGATTACACCATCGCCGGCATGGTAGCGTCGCAGTGCGGTATTCCGCTATTTGCGCCGTTCGACGGCAACGCCTCGGCTTCGCTTTCCAGCTTCTATCCGCAAAATATCTGCCTCGGCGATATCCTCAAACACTCCGGCTATGAGAACTGGTTTATTCAGGGCGCAGACCTGCGCTTTGCCGGTAAAGACACTTTTTTGCTGTCACACGGTTTTGACGCCGCCAATATGTACGGCTCGCAGGAGCTGAAGAGCCGCGTCGCCGACCCCAGCTACCGTAACAACTGGGGCTTTTACGACGATACGGTGATGGATGAAGTGTTTGAAAAGTATGAGGAGCTGTCGCGTCAGCAGAAACGCTTTGCGCTGTTTACGCTCACCGTGGACACCCATCATCCGGACGGCTTTATTTCGCGCAGCTGTCAGCGCAAAAGTTACAGCTATGACGGCAAACCCAACCAGTCGTTTAGCGCGGTGGCCTGTTCCCAGGAGCACGTGGCGCGCCTGATTGCCCGCATCAAAGCCTCGCCGTGGTTTAAAAACACCGTGATTGTGGTGAGTTCCGATCACCTGGCGATGAATAACACGGCGCATCAGTATCTGATCAAGCAGCCGCGCCGCGATCTGTTTATGGTGATCCGTGGCGATCAGCCGCAGGCCGAGGTGCTGGATGGCAAGCGCAGCACACTGGATAACGGCGCCACGGTGCTGGATATTCTCGGCGGTGATAACGCGATTGGCCTTGGCCGCAGCGGGCTGTCTTCGGCCTCGCTCTCCAGCCAGTTCGATGACATGGCGAAGAAGGTCACGGCGTGGAAAGCCGATATCATTCAGCTGTGGAATTTCCCCAGCCAGATGAAGACGTTCACCATCGACCAGCCCAAAAATACCTTTAGCTTCTCGGGCGCGACGTTCAGGCTGCCGATCCTGTTCCGCGTATCCGATCATCAGGTAGAGCCGCTGCCGGAAGGCGAATACGCCGCGCCGCTGCGCTTCCAGCTGGCCGATTTTGCTGCCAGCGATAAGTTTGTCTGGGTCGATCGCTGCTTCAAAATGGGCCGGCTGTGGCAGCCGGCGCTGGCGCTGTCGACCGATCTCTGTCTGGCGATGGGCCAGACCGGCGGACAGCCCACCGTGACGCGCATCGACCAGCCGGTGTGGCAGGGCAAAGCGCAGTTCCCGCAGGTGAAAGTCAGCGCGGCGACCTATCAGCTCAACGAGCAGCAAATGCGCATCGAGGATAATGCCATTCGCTACCAGGCGGACAGCTTCCTGCTGACCGTGCCGGGCGCGCCGGCCAGCGTGAAGCGCTTTAGCGGTATTTCACGGCCGGAAAGCTGGGGACGCTGGTCGAACGCCAACCTCGCGCCGGAGGTGAACATTGAATATGTCGATCCGCTACCGGCGCGTTTTGACGTGGTGATCACCGCACGTGCCTATGGGGCTAACGCCCATCGACCGATTCCGGTGCGCGTCGGCGATCAAGTGCAGCAGCTCAATCTGGGTGACGCGTTCTCCACGCAGACGCTGCATTTCACCAACCCCGGCGCCAGCCGCAACCTGATCATCACGCCGCCAGAACCACAGCTGTCTAATCTCGGCAACATTACCGGTCAGGATCCACGCAAACTCGGTATCGGCATGGCGGAGATAAAAATAATTCCGCAGCCCGAAAATTGATAAAAATGCGTGCCAGACCAGGGCCTGCCAGCGTGCAGGCCCTTTTTATTGCCGCTTAGCGTTACTCATTGTACGAATTGATATTTTTCGAGACGTCGCGCAAAATCCACATCATCACATGGTGCAACTATCACCACCTGGATAACCTTGCAGGCAACAGGAAAGGCGACCAGGAGCAACAGGGATGATACCGACGATGATGAACACCCATAAGGCATTCAAAGCGCTGCAGCAGGCGGGCGTGGCCGATCACCAGGCCGAAGTGATGGTCGACATTTTTGCCGAAATGCAGCAGGAAAACAGCCTGACCAAAACGCACCTTTCGCAGGCCATGGAAGGCGTGATGCGGGCAAATCACGCCACCTCGCAACGTGTCGATAAACTGGCACAGAGCCTCAGGCATTTAGAAAATGAGGTCCGCCATACGTTTAAAGCCATTGAGCTGCGATTTGACAACGTCGATGAGCAATTCAGGAAAATTGATCAACGCTTTGAACAAATCGATCAACGCTTCGAAAAGATGGATGCGCAATTCAGGCAAATCGATAAACGCTTAGAAAAAGTGGATGCGCAATTCAGGACAATCGATCAGCGTTTTGAACAAATCGATGAACAATTCAGGAAAATTGATCAACGCTTTGAAAAGATGGATGAGCAATTCAGG
>NZ_SDFT01000258.1:0-4044 GCF_004916815.1 Pantoea sp. R102 | reverse complement strand
ACCAGCACGCGACCGCGCGCCAGCCGCGCCAGTTCGGCGATCACCAGGCTTTTGCCGGCGCCGGTCGGCAGCACAATCACCGCTGGCGTGGCGTGGCGGCGAAAATGGGCAACGGTGGCATCAACGGCTTCTTGCTGATAGGGGCGCAGGGTAAACGACATGGGAACCGGCTTTTTCTGGAACGGACGCGCATTATGCCATGAAAGTGGCTGAAACGCAGGATCGGCACTATTAGCAGGCAAAGGTTCAGGCTATACTGCCCACACTTTTTCAACGGTTAACCCTGCTCTCAATTATGCCGTGGCCGCCGCGCTACGCTGTAAATGATTTACCGGGCAAACGCCGTTTCAGTTCCCCTCCGCAGTAACAGGCAAAAAAGCGAATTCATGCGACTCGACAAATTCATATCTCAGCAACTGGAAGTTAGCCGTGCCATCGCCGGCCGTGAAATACGTGGCAGAAAGATCACCATCAATGGCGAAGTGGTGCGTGACACCGCGTATAAAGTCCTGCCGGACGATGCCGTAGAGTACGACGGCAATCCGCTGACGGTGCAGCAGGGCCCGCGCTATTTCATGCTGAATAAACCGCAGGGCTATGTCTGCTCCACCGACGATCCGGATCATCCCACCATTCTCTATTTCATTGAGGAGCCGGCGGCGTTCAAACTGCACGCGGCAGGGCGGCTGGATATTGATACCACCGGGCTGGTGCTGCTGACCGATGATGGTCAGTGGTCGCATCGCATTACTTCTCCGCGCCATCACCTGGAGAAAACCTACCTGGTGGAACTGGAGCAGCCGCTTGACGCGGGGCTGATCGAAAAATTTGCTGCCGGCATTCAGCTGCACAACGAGAAAGATCTGACCAAACCGGCGCAGCTGGAAATCCTCGATGAGAAAGCCGCGCGCCTTACCCTCAGTGAAGGGCGCTATCACCAGGTGAAACGTATGTTTGCGGCGATGGGCAACCACGTCACGGCGCTGCATCGTGAAAGCATCGGTGAGATTGTGCTGGATGAGGAGCTCGGTGAAGGCGAATACCGTGAACTGACCGAGGCGGAAATCAACAGCATCGGCCTGCCGGACGAACTGAAACAGCGCAAATAGCGGGAGACAGTGGTGCGTAAGGAAAAAAATTCACCGGTGGGATTAGTGGTGATTCTGGGATTGCTGGCGATGCTGATGCCGCTCTCCATTGATATGTATCTGCCGGCAATGCCGCAAATCGCCCGTGAATTCGCGGTGTCGGCCGGCAGCGTACAGATGACGCTGAATCTCTACATCCTCGGCTTCGCCATTGGTCAGCTGGTGTATGGCCCGCTGGCGGACAGCTACGGACGTAAACCGGTGATTGTGCTTGGCACGCTGATTTTTGCCTGCGCGGCGGCAGCCTGTGCGCTGTCGCAATCCATTGACCAGCTGATTCTGATGCGTTTCCTGCACGGGCTCTCCGCCGCCGCGGCCAGCGTGGTAATTAACGCCCTGATGCGCGACAGTTATTCGAAAGAAGATTTCTCGCGCATGATGTCGTTTGTCATGCTGATCACCACCATTGCGCCGCTGCTGGCCCCGATCATCGGCGGCTGGCTGCTGCTGCTGTGGAACTGGCACGCCATCTTCTGGACGCTGGCATTGGCCGCACTGATTACCACCGTGCTGGTGGTAACGCAGATCCGCGAAACGCTTAAGCCCGAGCAGCGGCAGCGTTTTCACCTGCGCACCACGCTGAGCAATTTTGTCGCGCTGGTGCGGCACAAACGCGCCTTCAGCTATATGCTGGCAAGCGGCTTCTCGTTTGCCGGGCTGTTTACCTTTCTTAACGCCGGGCCGTTTGTTTACATTGAAGTGAACCATGTGTCGCCGCAGAATTTCGGCTACTACTTTGGCCTCAACGTGGTGTTTCTGTTTGTCATGACGCTGATTAACAGCCGCGCGGTGCGCCGTTTCGGACCGCTGGCGATGTTCCGCCTCGGTCTGCTGATTCAGTTTGCCATGGGCATCTGGCTGCTGATTGTCAGCGCGCTCAACCTCGGTTTCCTGCCGCTGGTGTTTGGCGTGGCAATGTTTATTGGCTGCGTATCGACCGTCTCCTCCAATGCGATGGCGGTGATCCTTGACGAATTTCCCCATATGGCCGGCACCGCATCCTCGCTGGCCGGTACGCTGCGCTTTGGCGTCGGTGCGCTGGTTGGCGCGCTACTGTCGCTGGTCAGCGTCAACAGCGCCTGGCCGATGGTCGCCACCATCGCGCTGTGCGCTACCGTCTCAATCGTGCTGTTCAGCTACGCCGCCCGTCCGCGCCACACCGCGTGATGGCGGCGGGTCTATGCTGAGCCCGCTGTTATTTCACCTCCTGATTTGCCCCTCTCCGCACTCTCGCTCTGCTTAATGTTTCCATATTGTGAAAATTAATTGATAAAAAAGTAACGACATTGCGTCTAAAATGATTGTTAAGCGCCGCGTAACGCGGTAAACATAGGCATAAATGCGAGAAAGCTCGCAAATAATAAAGTTGCATCACGCTTTGTGCTTAAAACGAGAAGGCTATCCTTGACGTCCGTATGCTGAGCTTGCCAGGTGGGGATTCACCGCGATGAAGCCGTCCGTTGTGAATAACGTTACTGTCTCTGGGAACCGAAACACTATGCTGCAACTCTCGGTTGTGCATCGTTTACCACAACTTTACCGCTGGTCGCTGGAACATGCCGGCGCCATTGAACGCCAGGAAGCAGCGAACGGCGCGCATGACGGGGATCTGGTCGCGCTGCGCCTGCTGAGCCATGATGGCCATCCGGCGCTGGAGATCCTGCAGCAGCTACAGGAAACGCTGGCGCAGATTCAGGTCGAGTGCAAAATTGCCGAATGTGAAGGGCAGCCGTGTTTGCTGATTCAGCGCGGCGACGAGAGCGCCACTAACTGTTGTCTGAAAAATCAGGGCGTGGCGATCGCCGAAACCTTTGACGGTCACTGAGGCCCGATCTCGCCCTGCGCGGAGGCCAGCAGCTGACGCGTATACTCTGCTGCGGGCGCGTTGAACAGCGCTTCGCATTCACCCTGTTCCACCACTTCACCCTGGCGCAACACCACCAGCTGATGACACAGCGCGCGCACCACCTGCAAATCGTGACTGATAAACAGATACGCCAACTGATGCTGCTGCTGTAAACGGCGCAGCAGGGTGAGGATCTGCTTTTGCACCGAGCGGTCCAGCGACGAGGTGGGTTCATCCAGCACGATCAGCTGCGGCTGCAGGATCAGCGCGCGGGCGATGGCGATACGCTGGCGCTGACCGCCAGAGAATTCCGCCGGGTAGCGACTGCGGCTCGCTGCCTCCAGGCCAACCTCTTCCATCACCGCAATGACTCTGGCTTCCTGTTCGGCAGCGCTGAGCTGCGGCTGGTGCACCGCCAGCCCTTCGGCAATCACCTGCTGTACCGTCATGCGCGGATTGAGTGAAGAGTTGGGATCCTGAAACACCACCTGAATGCGCTGGCGCAGCGGCAGTAGCTGCTTCGCGCTCAGCTGATGCAGCGGCTGGCCGTCGAACCAGATCTCGCCGCGCGCAGCAATCAGGCGCAGCAGCGCCAGGCCGGTGGTGCTTTTGCCTGACCCGGATTCGCCGACTAACCCGAGGCTTTCGCCGCGCCGCAGGGTAAAACTGAGATTGTGTAGCGCGGTTTTTTCCGCCACGGTGCGCTTCAGCAGTCCACGGCGAATCGGGAAACCCACCTGCAAATTATTCACCTGCAACAGCGGCGGCGCGTCGATCAGCGGTACCGGTGCGCCGTCCGGCTCGGCGGCCAGCAGCTCGCGTGTATAAGGCTGCTGTGGCTGGCGAAATAGTGCGTCACAGCGGTTGTGTTCCACCTCGCGCCCGTTGCGCATCACCGTCACGCTATGGGCCAGCTGACGCACAATGTTCAGGTTGTGGGTAATGAACAGCATGCCCATGTTCAGTTCGCGCTGCAGTTCGCGCAGCAGCTGTAAAATCTGTGCCTGCACCGTGACGTCCAGCGCCGTGGTGGGCTCATCGGCAATCAGC
>NZ_SDFT01000257.1:0-2330 GCF_004916815.1 Pantoea sp. R102 | reverse complement strand
GGCGCGGCGCGCGACGTGCAGGCGGCGATAAACGCGGCGCGCAGCCTGTTACCGAGTGCTATGGAGTCGCTGCCGACCTATCGCAAAGCAAATCCCTCAGACGCGCCGATTGTGATGCTGGCGCTTACCTCCGCCACGCGCACGCCGGGTGAACTGTACGACCTCGCCGAAAGCAAAATTGAACAGGCGATGGGGCAGGTCAGGGGCGTGGGCGAGGTGTCGCTGATGGGCAGCGCGCTGCCGGCGGTCCGCATCGATCTGCAGCCGCAACAGCTGACGCACTATGGCATTGCGCTGGATACGGTGCGTAGCGCCGTCGCCAGCAGCACCACCAATCTGCCGAAAGGCATGCTGCAGGGCAGCAGCCAGTCCTGGATGGTGGACGGCAACGGCCAGCTGGACAAAGCGGCACAGTACCGCGACCTGATAGTCAGCTACCACGCGGGTAAGGCGGTGCGACTGCATGACGTCGCCACGGTGTATGACTCGGTGGAGGATCAGTATCAGGCCGGCTTTCTCAATTCACAGCCGTCGGTGATGATCGCCATCAAGCGTCAGGCCGGCGCTAACATGCTCGACACCATTGACGCCATCAAAGCGCAGCTGCCACAGCTGGAGAAAGATCTGCCTGCCGATACCCAGCTCAAAGTGGTGGTGGACCGTTCGCCAACGGTGCGCGCCTCCCTGTATGACACCGAAGAGACGCTGCTGGTGGCGATGCTGCTGGTGATTGCCGTGGTATTTGTCTTCCTGCGTAATCTGCAGGCGGTGGTGATTCCGGCGCTGGCGCTGCCGGTGTCGTTAATCGGCACCTGCGCGGTGATGTATCTGCTCGGCTACAGTCTCGATAACCTGTCGCTGATGGCGCTGATCATCGCCACGGGCTTTGTTGTTGATGACGCCATCGTGGTGCTGGAAAATATCACCCGGCACATCGAAGCCGGTCTGAGTCCGCTGCGTGCCGCCCTGCGCGGTGCCCATGAAGTGAGCTTTACGGTGCTGTCGATGACGGTGTCGCTGGTGGCGGTGTTTATCCCGATTCTGCTAATGGGCAGTATTGTTGGCCGCCTGTTCCGCGAATTTGCGGTGACGCTGACGGTCTCGCTGCTGATCTCCATGTTTGTCTCGCTCAGCCTGACCCCGATGCTGTGCGCCCGGCTGCTGCGGCCGAAGCCGCAGGTCACCCGGCGGCCGCATCCGCTCTATCAGCTGATCGAAAATGCGCTCAACGCGCTGCTGGCCGCTTACGCGCGTGGCCTGGCGTGGGTGATGGCGCACCAGAAGATTACCCTGCTGAGTTTGCTGCTCACCGTGCTGCTCAATCTGTTTCTGTTTAGCGTGGTGCAAAAGGGCTTTTTCCCCAATCAGGACACCGGCCTGCTGATGGGCGCCCTGCGTGCTGACCAGAACATCTCCTTCCAGGCGATGAAGCCAAAGATGCTGGCGTTCACCAAAATCATTGAGGCCGATCCGGCGGTAGACAGCGTGATGTCGTCAATGGGCAGCGGCATGTTTGGCTCGCGCAATAGCGCCAACTTTTTTGTCCGGCTGAAAGATTTTGACCAGCGCAGCGCCAGTGCCACCGAAGTGGCTAACCGGCTGAGCCAGAAAACCCGCCATATTGCCGGGGCGCAATTGTTCCTGATGGCCGCGCAGGATCTGCACATCGGCGGGCGCAGCGCCAACGCCACTTATCAGTACAGCCTGCAGGCTGACGATCTCGACCTGCTGCGCCGCTGGACGCCGAAAGTCCAGGCGGCGCTGGCCGCGATACCGCAACTCAACAGCGTGGATTCCGATGCGCAAACCGGCGGACAGGAGGTGGTGATCAACATCGATCGCGACCGCGCCACGCGGTTGGGGGTTAATGTGCAGATGCTGGACACGCTGCTGAACAATGCCTTTAGCCAGCGACAGATTGCCACGCTCTATCACACGCTCAATCAGTACCATGTGGTGATGGCCCTGCAGGACAGCGACACGCGCGATCCGGCCATGTTGCAACAACTGTATGTGATTAACGACAGCGGCGATCGCGTGCCGCTGGCGGCCTTTGCCCGCTTCAGCGGCGGCAACGCGCCGCTGTCGGTTGCGCATCAGGGCCAGTCAGCGACCAGCACCATCGCCTTCAACCTCAACGACGGCGTGTCGCTGGAGCAGGCGCAGACGCTGATTAAGCAAGCGATGGCACAGCTGGGGTTGCCCTCCAGCATTCAGGCGGGCTTTGCCGGCACCGCCGCAGCGTTCTCTCAGCTCACCGCCACCATGCCGTGGCTGATCATCGCGGCGCTGGCGGCGGTGTATATCGTCCTGGGCGTACTGTATGAGAG
>NZ_SDFT01000256.1:0-1135 GCF_004916815.1 Pantoea sp. R102 | reverse complement strand
AGCAGGTTAGTCACGCCCGCCGAGGCAGAGAGCACCACCAGACGGGTATTGGCATCAGACAGCACGACGTCCGCGCTGCGGTTCATGGCATCGAAATCGGCAACGCTGGTGCCGCCAAATTTTGCCACGATCAACGATTGAGACATGTAACAAAACCTCGTGTCAGGTTATCTCCTCCCATTCGCGGAAGAGAAGATCGGGTAACAGCCTTGGCACAAGAGAAGAGCAGAATTGGACAGACAAGATCAGGAGATGAGTCACCAAAAGCACTTCACCTTGCGAAACGTCCGACTGCGGACGCTTCTGGTGACAACCCAGAGGATTCAGCCCCTGCAGCCGACAGCACAACACTCCGCGTGTTGCACCACCTCGGCGTCGCACCCCCTGATGTGTTCTCGCTGGATACGGATCCTCAAACACACTGCCTGGGCGACGCGCCTCTTCTGGCTTGCACCCGGAGGTACAAGTCGCGCGCACAAAATACTGATTAATTGTTCCGCTGTCCAGCCTTGCGGCGCCGGGAAAATTCATTTTTACACTTATGCAGCGCATTGCTAAACAAACCCGGAAGCCGCCAGCCGCCTAAAGTAGTCAGCGGTGCGAAAAAACCGGTGTTTTGCTGATGCCGCGCAGAGTAATGCGCGGCGAACCGGCCGACAATCGCCGCCGGATTTACCTGAAACGCTGCGGCTGGCGTCACAAATTTTTTCCTTTCAGTTGCAACTGTGGTCATACTGAAACGCGTGCAAGCCGTAACAAATGCTCAGCATGCCGGGCCAGACAGGATGCGCCCGGATGGAATGACGGTTCTTATATCAACAAGAGTGTTGCCATGAAAAATATCAATCCGACACAAACCGCAGCCTGGAAAGCGCTGCAGCAGCATTTTGATCAGATGAAATCGGTAGAGATTGCCGACCTGTTTGCGCAGGATGCCGATCGTTTTGCGAAATTCTCTGCCACCTTTGATGATCAGATGCTGGTGGATTTCTCAAAAAACCGCATCACCCAGGAAACCCTCGACAAACTCCAGGCGCTGGCGAAAGAGACCGATCTGGCGGGCGCCATCAAATCCATGTTCTCCGGTGAGAAGATTAACCGCACCGAAGATCGCGCCGTGCTGCACGTGGCCCTG
>NZ_SDFT01000255.1:0-1970 GCF_004916815.1 Pantoea sp. R102 | reverse complement strand
TGATGCCCAGCAGCAGCACGCCACACAGCACCATGATGCGGAAGGCAAAATAGAGCGGTGCCACGCGCGGAATGGAATCCTGCGTTGCCTGCTGGATTTGCGCTTCCGTGGCGTTCGCCACGTCCGGGGTATAACGCTTGAGCAGCAGACCGTAGCCAAGATCCTGTTTATGCGTCTCAAACTCACTGCGCACCGCCGGATCTTTACTGCCGGCCCGCAGCTCGTTCAGCAGCGCATAGGCTTTCATACCGTTTCGGATGCGCACTTCATGCTGCGCCAGCAGATCTTTCAGGCCGGTGACCGGCGTATCGACAGAACGGGTGGCGATCAGGCCGAGCAGATACGGGATCTGGATGGCATACTTGTTCTCCTGCGTCGCCTGATCCGGCACGCCAAACAGCGTAAAGGCCGCCGGCGCCGGCTGGGTTTCCCATTCGGCTTCGATGGCGGCCAGCTTGGTTTTCTGCACGTCGCCCATTTCATAGCCGGATTCGTCACCCAGCACGATGACCGACAGCACGGCAGCCATACCGAAGCTGGCAGCGATCGCAAAGGAGCGTTTAGCAAACGCGATGTCGCGCCCTTTCAGCAGATACCAGGCGCTGATGCCCAGAATGAACATCGCACCGGTGGTGTAGCCCGCAGCCACGGTATGCACAAATTTCACCTGCGCCACCGGGTTCAGCACCAGCTCGGAGAAGCTCACCATCTCCATACGCATGGTTTCGAAATTGAACTCGGAGGCGATCGGGTTCTGCATCCAGCCGTTCGCCACCAGGATCCACAGCGCGGACATGTTCGAGCCGAGTGCCACCAGCCAGGTCACCGCCAGGTGCTGCACTTTACCGAGGCGATCCCAGCCGAAGAAGAACAGGCCGACAAAGGTGGATTCAAGGAAGAACGCCATCAGGCCTTCGATGGCCAGCGGCGCACCGAAGATATCGCCGACGTAGTGGGAGTAATAAGACCAGTTGGTACCGAACTGAAATTCCATGGTCAGGCCGGTGGCCACACCCAGCGCAAAGTTGATACCAAACAACTTGCCCCAGAATTTGGTCATATCTTTATAAATCTGTTTTCCCGACAGGACATAGACCGTTTCCATGATCGCCAGCAAAAACGCCATACCGAGCGTTAAGGGCACGAACAGGAAATGGTACATCGCCGTCAGGGCAAACTGTAAACGCGACAGCTCGACAATATCTAACATGATGACTCCTTGCTCCTCGCATGAACTCATCCTGCGAATAACAACCACAAACAGCGGGCAGTGCGATGCAGAATAAGGTCAGGAACGACTGATTATTGATTCCAGTTTTGTTACCGACAGCACAATGCGTACTGCGGCCCGAAGTGAGCGAGTAACAGTGGTGAAAATTCCCCGAAAAACCGATCGCTTCAGCCTGTTTCGAGCAGGAGTAAGATGAGGAGGCGACAGAATTGATATGACAACGCCTGGCACAAACTCCTGAAAAATGATGAAAAAGACTGAATTGATGCAGCGCAATTTATACCGGTTGGGTTGCTTTTAGCCAGCGGTAAAGTTTGCTATATATCGCCTTTTATTGATCTGGATTAAGACAATAATTTTCCAGATATGTAGTGTTAGAGTTGTTGTTAATTAGTTGTCATAAATCGATAGCGCAATTAAGAAAACAATTACCTTTCCCGTAATTATTTAACCTCTGTGCCAGCCAGATGCCTGGACGCTGACGGGAAAAAGCACGCCTCTTTGCCCTTCTTTACTCAACGACAAAGTAAGCATAGCCGCAGAAAATGTTGCCGTTACGTTTTTACTGCAAATGTGTGAGGACGGCTAATGGCCGTGCATGACAGCCATAAAAAAAGCCACCCGCAGGTGGCTTTTTTCTTTCAGCAGCAAAATCTTATTTCGCTGGCAGTACCGCTTTCACTGCGTCGCCGATATCGGCCAGGCTGCGTACGGTTTTCACACCGGCCGCTTCCAGCGC
>NZ_SDFT01000254.1:0-1747 GCF_004916815.1 Pantoea sp. R102 | reverse complement strand
AGCAATGCGCTGCTTGATCAGTTCGCTGATTTCGGTGGAATTCAGTTGCATATGCTCCAGTCCCCTTAAGACTGCAAGACGTCTGCCAGACGGTCAAGACGGCCGCGCACGCTGCCATCAATCACCAGGTCACCCGCACGGATAACCACACCTGCCATTACAGACTTATCAATTTTGCAATTCAGCTTAACTTTGCGTGACAGACGTTTTTCCATCGCGGCGCTGATTTTACTCAGCTGGCTGTCACTCAGCGCACTGGCGGAGATCACATCAACTTCGGCTGTCGCTTCATAAGCGTCACGCAGTTGAATGAACTGTTCCAGTACCGCTGGAAGCGCTGTCAAACGTCCGTTCTCCGCCATAACCTTAATCAGGTTCTGAGCGTGTTCATCAAGTTGATCACCACAGACTGCGTTGAAAGAAGCAGACAAGGCTTCCGGTGCCAATGCACCGGAAAGGAGTTCTGCCATCTGTTCGTTGCGAGCCACTTCTGCGGCAAACGCCAGCATGGTCTGCCAGCGGTCGATACTTTGATGCTCAACAGCAAAGTCAAAAGCTGCTTTGGCGTAGGGGCGAGCTACAGTAATCAGATCAGACATCAGCCCCTCCCTCCTTACAGTTCAGCGACCAGTTTATCAA
Organism: Pantoea sp. R102; assembly: GCF_004916815.1. NCBI lineage: Bacteria > Pseudomonadati > Pseudomonadota > Gammaproteobacteria > Enterobacterales > Erwiniaceae > Pantoea > Pantoea sp. R102. The sequence continues at coordinate 1,108 of NZ_SDFT01000254.1, read as the reverse complement.
CGATGTCGCTGTTAGCAGCTTCATCCACGGAACGTTCGATGATCTTCTCGGCGCCAGCTAAGGCCAGCAGCGCGACTTGCTTACGCAGCTCTTCACGTGCACGTGAGCGCTCGGCTTCGATTTCTGCCTGCGCCTGAGACACGATGCGGTTACGTTCAGTCTCAGCTTCAGTTTTGGCTTCGTCCAGAATCTGGGCACGGCGTTTGTTCGCCTGCTCGATAATGACCTGAGCTTCTTCTTTGGCTTTTTTCAGCTGGTCGGTCGCATTGGCCTGCGCGAGATCCAAATCTTTCTTCGCGCGTTCAGCAGAAGCAAGGCCTTCAGCAATTTCTTTCTGGCGCTTTTCGATGGCAGCCATAATCGGCGGCCATACGTACTTCATGCAGAACGCGACAAACAGGATGAACGCGATGGCCTGGCCGAGGATTGTTGCATTAATGTTCACAGCACAATGCCTCTTATTAAGTTAACTTGCTCTGCCGCTATCAGCGATAAACGGCAGAATCCGTTCCTCATCACACTGCGTGCCATGAGTGAACCACGGCTACAGGCTTTAGGCGACAGCAAACATCACGTAGAGACCCAGACCAACAGCGATCATTGGGATTGCATCCACCAGACCCATTACAACAAAGAACTGCGTACGCAGCAGAGGAATCAGATCCGGCTGACGCGCTGCGCCTTCCAGGAATTTACCTCCGAGGATGCCGATACCGATCGCAGCACCGATTGCCGCCAGACCCATCATCACAGCGGCAGCCATGTACAGCAGATCCATATTCAGGTTTTCCATGACAGTCTCCAGTTTGTTTCAGTTAAAAGCTAAGTTGTTGAGATAAAAATCAATGCTCTTCAGATGCCATCGACAGATAGACAATCGTGAGGACCATGAAAATGAAAGCCTGCAGCGAAATAATCAGGATGTGGAAAATGGCCCATGGCACATTCAGCACCCACTGCGACCACCACGGCAGCAGACCGGCAATCAGGATAAAGATCAGCTCACCCGCATACATGTTGCCGAACAGTCGCAGACCGAGCGAAACCGGTTTAGACAGCAGGCTAACACCTTCAAGAATCAGGTTGATGGGGATGAAGATCGGGTGAT
>NZ_SDFT01000253.1:0-11531 GCF_004916815.1 Pantoea sp. R102 | reverse complement strand
CCTGAAAACCGGCAACGCCGAGCAGGACTGCGTCATCATCGGCCGCAATGGTCACTTTGGCGAACACCGCATACTTCTTCAGTTCGGTCACCTGCTGCTCGCGCAGATTGCGCCGCACAACATAGGCATAACCTTCTCCACGATGGAACAGACGCAGATTGCTCCACATTTTGCCTTTGGCATCGCAGTGCGCCGCCGGGCGATGCTGCGCTGCGTCCAGCGCCGCCACGTCCAGCGTCAGCTGACCCTGCAGATAAGAGGTGCTGTCTTTGCCCTGCACCGACACCAGCGCCCACTCGTCGAGCGACATCAGCGTTAAAGGCAGGCGCGACGCCGCAGCGGGCTGGCGAGGCGGAAGGGTGAAAATCGGCATGAGTCCGTCCTGATCAATAAGGTTTATCCAGTAATATGCTTACCAATGTTAAAAGAGCAGTGCGCCATTGCAACCTGTTTGCGGAATCTGGCGCACAAATCGCGTGATAACCCTGTAACCGGTGGCATTGCTGTGCGTCACCGCGCGCAGCGTCTGGTTGCACGCCTGCAGCGCGGCGAAAAAGCAGGTACACTGAGCGCCACTGTTATCAGCTGTGGAAGAAGACACATGGATATTCATGACAAAGCGCGCGTCCAGTGGGCATGCCGTCGCGGCATGCTGGAGCTGGATGTCTCGATCATGCCGTTCTTTAAATATGAGTATGATTCGCTGAGCGACAGCGACAAGCAGGTGTTTGTCGCGCTGCTGAAGAGCGACGATCCGGACCTGTTTAACTGGATGATGAACCACGGCGAACCGGCCGATCCCGAGTTCAAACGCATGGTGAAACTGATTCAGCAGCGCAACCGTGAACGCGGGCCGGTGGCAATGTGATCTGCGCGCGTCACGCAGCGCGCGGGTGCTGAATGTGACGCTGTTCGGGCTGTGTGGCGCGCTGTTGCTAAGCTGTCGCTGGCCGGCGGGCTGGGCCTGGGTTCAGATCGCGGTAGTGATCCCGCTGACACTGCAGTGCTGGCGTAACGCGTGTCGCCTGCAGCAGCGCTGCGGAGCGCTCATGCTGGATGACAAGGGTGACTGGTACTGGCGCGGTGAGCGCTGGCAGGCGCAACGGCAGCCAGACTGGCTACCGTGGGGCGTGTTGCTGGTGCTGCGTAACCGTCGCGGGCAGCGCTGGCGGCTGTGGCTGCTGCACGACAGCATGCCGCCCGACGCGTGGCGCGCGCTACGCGCCCGCTGTTTTTTGCTGGATGGCGCGATGCCGCATTAAAGCAGCGCGGCGGTTTCGGTCAGAATCTGTTCACACCACTGCTCGACGCGCTCTTCGCTCAGCTCAAACTGATTAACGTCGTCGAGCGCCAGGCCGACAAACTGCTGACCATCGGCGGTCAGCGGTTTTTTACTGGTGAACTGGTAGCCGTCGAGCGGCCAGTAACCGACAAACTGCACGCCCATCGGCAGCAGCAGTTCGTGCAGCATACCCAGCGCATCAAGGAACCATTCGCTGTACTCGACCTGGTCGCCCATGCCGTACAGCGCCACAATTTTGCCCTGCAGATTGAGTGCCGGCAGCTGTTGCCACACCGCTTCCCAGTCCTCCTGCAGTTCGCCGAAATCCCAGGTCGGAATACCGAGAATCAGTAGATCGTACTGCTCCATCAGCGACGGATCGTCATCTTTCAGGTTATGCAGTGTGACTAATTCTTCACCGATAAAGTCGCGGATTTTCTCCGCCGTCATCTCGGTGTAACAGGTACTGGAACCGTAAAACAGACCGATATTCATGCAATTAATGCTCTGACTGAAACTCACTCTGGCGCAATTGTACCAGAAGCAGGCCAGTTTCAGGCATAATGAGCACGATTTCACACGGCGAGGGGCAACAGTGCAGGACAGCGATCTGATAGAACAGTTTCTCGACGCGCTCTGGATTGAGCGCAACCTGGCGCAGAACACGCTGGCGTCCTATCGTCAGGATTTGCAGACGCTCACTGCCTGGCTGCACCACCATGAGCGCACGCTGCTGACGCTGGAAGCCGCTGATTTACAGCAGTTTCTGGCTGAGCGGATTGAGGGCGGTTACAAAGCCACCAGCTCAGCGCGTACCCTGAGCGCAATGCGCCGTCTGTTTCAGTATCTGTACCGCGAAAAGCTGCGCAGTGACGATCCCAGCGCGCTGTTGTCAGCGCCGAAATTGCCGCAGCGCCTGCCAAAAGACCTGTCAGAAAATCAGGTCGAGCGCCTGTTACAGGCTCCAGCGACGGACATACCGCTTGAACTGCGTGACAAAGCGATGCTGGAGCTGTTGTACGCTACCGGGCTGCGCGTCTCTGAGCTGGTCGGTCTGACGTTGAGTGATGTCAGCCTGCGTCAGGGTGTGGTGCGCGTCATCGGTAAAGGCAATAAAGAGCGGCTGGTGCCATTAGGTGAAGAAGCAATTTACTGGCTGGAGCACTATATGGAACACGGGCGGCCGTGGCTGCTGAACGGACAGACCATTGATGTGCTGTTCCCCAGCAACCGCGCGCAGCAGATGACACGCCAGACCTTCTGGCATCGCATCAAACACTATGCCACCCTTGCCGGCATCGACAGCGAAAAGCTGTCACCGCACGTGCTGCGCCACGCATTTGCCACACATTTACTGAACCATGGTGCCGATTTACGCGTCGTACAGATGTTGCTGGGGCACAGCGACCTGTCGACCACCCAGATTTACACGCACGTGGCGACTGAGCGCCTGCGTCAGTTACATCAACAGCATCATCCGCGCGCCTGAGCAGCGGCAACAAGGATTTGAGATGAAAAAAACCGTTACGACGCTGGCTCTGCTGGTCAGCGCCTTTTCTGCGCTGGCCCATGCCGATGACAGCGCGATTCAGCAATCACTGAAAAAACTGGGTATGCAGCAGGCGGAAATCCAGCCGTCGCCGCTGCCGGGTATCAAAACGGTGATGACCGAAAGCGGCGTGCTGTACGTCACCGAAGACGGCAAGCACATGATTCAGGGCCCGCTGTACGATGTCAGCGGCGCGCAGCCGGTGAATGTCACCAATCAGCTGCTGGAGAAAAAAGTCGCCGCGCTGGCACCGGAAATGATTGTCTACAAAGCGCCGAAAGAGCAGCACGTGATCACCGTGTTCACTGACATCACCTGCGGCTACTGCCGCAAGTTGCACGAACAGATGGCTGACTACAACGCGCTGGGCATCACCGTGCGCTATCTGGCGTTCCCGCGTGAAGGCCTGCACGGCCAGGTGGAGAAAGCCATGACCGCCATCTGGTGCAGCGCCGATCGCAACAAGGCGTTTGATGCCGCAATGAAAGGCGACGCACCGCAAATGGATGCGCCGGCGAGCTGCAAAATCAATCTCGACCAGCACTACAAGCTGGGCATTCTGTTTGGTATTCAGGGCACGCCCGCCATCCTCACCGACAGCGGCATGATCATCCCTGGCTACCAGGGACCGCAGGAGCTGAAGCAGGTGCTGGACGGCCAGAAGCGTGGTGGTTAAGACACAGTGATGCACTCTGTAGAATTGCGTCGGCGTGAAGCCCAGGCCGACGCGCAGTTACCCGATGATTTACCGCCGCTGCTGCGTCGTCTCTACCTGCAGCGCGGTGTCAAAGACGCCGCTGAACTGGAACGCGGCGCGAAATTCCTGCTGCCGTGGCAAAGCCTTGGCGGCATTGAGCGCGCCGTGACGCTGCTGCACCAGATGCTGCAGCAGCAACGCCGTATCGTGGTGGTGGGCGATTTCGATGCCGATGGTGCCACCAGCACTGCGCTCACCGTACTGGCGCTGCGCAGCATGGGCGGCAACGTCGATTATCTGGTGCCGAACCGCTTTGAGGACGGCTATGGCCTGAGCCCGGAAGTGGTAGAGCAGGCGCGCGCGCGTGGCGCCGAGCTGATCCTCACCGTGGATAACGGCATTTCGTCGCACGCGGGCGTCGACACCGCACACCAGCACGGGATTCCGGTACTGATCACCGATCACCACCTGCCGGGCGAAACGCTGCCGGCGGCAGAAGCCATCGTTAACCCTAACCTGAGCGACAGCGCATTCCCGTCACGTTCGCTGGCGGGTGTGGGTGTGGCGTTTTATCTGATGCTGGCGCTGCGTGCCCATCTGCGTCAGCAGAACTGGTTCAGCGACGGGCGCAGTGAACCCAATCTGGCCGAACTGCTGGATCTGGTGGCGCTCGGTACCGTGGCCGACGTGGTGCCGCTGGATGCCAACAACCGCATTCTGGTGTGGCAGGGGCTGAGCCGCATCCGCGCCGGCAAATGCCGTGCCGGCATCCGCGCGCTGCTGGAGATTGCTAACCGCGATGCGCGTCAGCTGGCGGCCAGCGACCTCGGTTTTGCCGTCGGGCCACGCCTCAATGCTGCCGGCCGGCTGGACGACATGTCGGTTGGCGTTGCGCTGCTGCTGACGGAAGATATTGCCCAGGCGCGCATGCTGGCCAGCGAACTTGATGCGCTCAATCAGACGCGCAAAGAGATTGAGCAGGGCATGAAGAGCGAGGCGCTGGCGCTGTGCGATGAGCTGGAGCGCCAGCATCGCGATCTGCCGCTCGGGCTGGCGTTTTATCACCCGGAGTGGCATCAGGGCGTAGTTGGCATCCTCGCGTCACGCCTGAAAGAGCGCTTCCACCGCCCGGTGATCGCCTTCGCACCCGCCGGTGACGGCACGCTGAAGGGCTCTGGCCGTTCGATTGCCGGGCTGCACCTGCGCGACGCGCTGGAACGTATCGACACACTCTATCCTGGCCTGATCATCAAATTTGGCGGACACGCCATGGCGGCGGGGCTGTCGCTGGAAGAGGCGAAGTACGATGAGTTCCGCCAGCGCTTTGCCGCGCTGATCGACGAATGGCTGGAAGGCGAGGCGCTGCAGGGCGTGATGTGGTCCGATGGCGAACTGCATGCGCAGGAGTTCACCCTGCACACCGCGGAAATGCTGCGGGAAGCCGGCCCCTGGGGCCAGGCGTTCCCGGAGCCGGTGTTCGACGGTCAGTTTAAGCTGTTGCAGCAGCGGCTGGTCGGCGAGCGGCACCTTAAAGTGATGGTCGAGCCGCTGGGCGGCGGCCCGTTACTGGATGGTATCGCCTTTAACGTGGACACCAGCCTGTGGCCAGACAGCAGCGTGCGTCAGGTGCAGCTGGCCTACAAGCTGGATATCAACGAATACCGCGGCAATCGCTCGGTACAGCTGATCATCGACCATATCTGGCCACAGTCGTAACCTTTAGAACGTGACGTCGACACCGCCGCGCAGCACCTTCTCATCGCCGCGATCGGCCACGTGGCGGTCGGCACGCAGAAACAGCCGCGCGCGTGCCGACTGCACCAGATCAACCCGCGCACCAAACCACTGCGAGCGGCGATCGAGCTGCATACCCGGAATGGTAAAGCTCTGCTGACCGCTGCCGAAGCCGCTCCAGCGCGCGCTGACGTCCATCGACGGATTGCTGAACGCGTACTGGTATTCGCCGTACAGGCTCAGCATGCTCCACCAGCCCGCCGACCAGTCCTGGCGCGCGCTGAGATTCAGACCACCGTAACCGACGCTGCGGCGATAGCTGTCGCCGTCGCCCTGCAAACCAAACGCGCTGCCGCTGTCGCTGAAGCTGCCGGTTTGCAGGCCGGTTTCACGCCAGCCGAGGTAGGGCTCAATGCGATAATCCTCCTGCAGCGTCCAGCGATAGCCGCTCTGCAGCGCCGCCTGCCAGCTGTCAGTGCGGGCGGAAGAGGAGACCGGCGCGGCCTCGTCCAGCAGCACCAGGCGCTGCAGCTTATCGCGTCCATGCTGATAGCTGAGATTGCCCTGCCAGTACCAGGCTGGCGTCACCGCATAGCGCCCATACAGCATTACGCCCTGCAGGCTGTTCTGGCTGTTGCCGCCGGTGTCGTCATAGGTGGCATCAAGCTGAGTGTGCGTCCAGGCGATGCCGAGGCGCAGGCCGGGCAGGCCAAAGTCGCTGTCGGCACCCAGCGCGGTCAGGGTATTGCGATAGCGGTTGCCGACATAGCCGTCCTGATCGAGCGAGCCGCGCAGCTGGCCGCTCTCCAGCCAGAAGCCAAAGCGCCCCTGTTCGCTGGCATCATCAATGCGGTTGTTGAGCAGGCGCGTCTGATAATCCAGTGCGTTAAACAGCACCGCATTGCCGGAGGCATGCGCCTGGCCGGACAGGGAGTTGATCGCCGCCTGTGCGCTGCGGGTGTCCGCCAGCGTCTGGAAGGCGCCTGCGGCCGCCAGCGCTGACTGCTGCGCACTGCTCAGCGTCGCCTGACCCTGCCAGCGGTCCGCCAGCTCAAACGCCTGCTCCAGGTTGCGGCTGGTTTGCTGCGCGCTGGCACTGTCCATTCCCATCGCCTGTGCCGCTGCGGCGGTGTTCTTGCGCGTGAGCTGGCCGGTAACGCTGTGGGCGTCATAGCTGACGGAACCGTCGAGAAATACGCCGGTATTGACCTGGCTAAACTGACCGCTCACGCCGCCGCCGCTGGTCAGCAGCGTTTCCTGCTGTTTCACCACGTAGCTGGCGGAGGGCGGCGCCAGGTTTAGCGTGCCGTCAAGCGCCGCGTTGCCGGTCACGCGCAGCGGATTGTTCAGCGTGACGTTGAGCGTACCGTCGGCGCTCTGCTGATAATTGCCCGCTACCTGCAGGCCGCCGTTAACCGATCCCTGGTTGACCAGATTGCCGCCGATGCGTCCGCTGCCACCCAGTTTGCCGCTGCCGTTTACCAGCGCATTGCCGGCAATCGTACCGTCAATCAGCAGGCTATTGGCGGAGACCTGCGTCAGGCCCTGATAGCTGTTGTTGCCGGTCAGCTGCAGCGTACCGCCGCGTTCGCTGCCGTCCAGCACCAGCCCGCGATCGCCGCTGATGTCATTGCTGAACACATACTGGCCGCCGTCGAGGCGCGCACTGAAGTCCTCTGCCCAGAATTGTCCCGGCCCGTTTAAGGCTTTGGCGGCGTTAAGATCGCCCCAGCCGAACGTCTCATTGTATGGCCGCCCGTTGGCGCTGTCGGCGACGTTATCGTGCGCATCACTGCGGTAGGTGGCGGTGGTCAGCAGGGTTTGCTGCAGGTTATGGCCGCTCATCCACGGGAAACGCTGCAGCAGCTGCGAGGCCGCAGCCGTCACGCGCGGTGCGGCAAACGAGGTGCCGTAGCTGCGCGCCTGCACCCAGCTGCCGTCGGAGTTTTGATACAGGTAATCGGTATAGCCCGGCGCGGTCAGGCACCACGCGGCGGCCGCGCCGCAGGCGTCAAACGGTCCGGTGCCGGCTGCGCGGCCTGGCAGGTCATAACCGGTATGACTCAGGATACCGGTCACCGCCAGCAGATTACGTGCCAGCTGCGGGTCGTTATACATCAGCGGTGTCAGCACGTCCGGTGCCGGCGTGGCGCCGCTGTTGTTGCCGGTGATCATCACCGCCAGCCCATCTGCCGCAGCCACCGCGTTGAGCCCCTGATACAGTGACTGATAGCGCTGGCGCGCATCGGTTAACGCCTGCTGGCTGGTGAGGCGCTCCTGCGAACCGTAGGACATATTGAAGATGCGTACGCCCTGTGCCACTAAGCCCTGCACGGCGCGCGCAGTATTGTCGTAGCTGAAAATATTATTTTGTGACGCCTGCGCCACATACAGCGCGCTGTCAGGCGACAGCCCCAGCAGCGTCATCGCCACCAGCGTGCCGTGCCCGTTGATCCCCATGTTGTCATTCAGCGCGGTGTTGCTGTCGACATAACTGGAGAAATTCACGTTGGCGTAATTAATTTCGCTGCGGCCCGGGGCCAGACCAGAGTCAATGATGCCCACTTTATTGCTGGCTGCCGTGGCCGGCACCGCAGGTTCAACGACCGGCGTGACCGGGGTCAGGGTGCCGCCGCCGCCGCTACCACCGCCGCCGCCGCCGCCGCCACCACAGGCGCTCAGCAGAAACGGGATGATCAGCGCCAGCAGGCGCGGTGAGGATCGAAAAGTAACAACAGGATAATGCATGGCAACTCCTCATGCCTCTCAGGGCATGTTGTCGCCCGTTCACGTTAACGGGCCTGAATGCAGTCTTTCCCTGTCACGAATACTCCTGAGCAACGTGGCTGACAGACAGAACGCAATAGATGAAGCACGAACCCCTGAGATTCCGCCAGGGTGCAGAAAGGATAAGGTGCGCACTGGCCGGTTGATGGCCAGGACAGCGCAGCATTGCGCAGGCTAATCGCGCTATATCACGCTTCGAACCAGACATTTCTGATGGTGGAGTTTTAATGATTTTGTTTGAGAAATCATGGGTTTTAATGACGCCAGCTGGCGTTTATTGCCGTGATTATGTAGGAAAATTCTGAAGGCGCACCGCGCCGATGGCGAGTGACAGCGGGATTTCTGGCAACCGCCATACCTGCCGGTTTCCAGAACTGGCGCAATTATTTTCTGCCGGTTCATACGCGGTATAGCCATTGATGTGCAAAGCTACAAACCAGGCGCGCTTTCGGGTAAACTAGCGCGTTACTTTTATCTCCTCTCACCGAATCGTCAAAAAAGACTGAAAAGCCATGTTTGAAATTAATCCGGTCAAAAATCGTATCCAGGACCTCAGTGAGCGCAGCAGCGTTCTTAGGGGGTATCTTTGACTACGATGCCAAGAAAGAACGCCTCGAAGAAGTAAACGCCGAGCTGGAACAGCCGGACGTCTGGAACGAACCTGAACGCGCGCAGGCGCTGGGCAAAGAGCGCGCCTCGCTGGAAGCGGTGGTTGAAACGCTCGACCAGATGCAGCAGGGGCTGGAAGATGTGCAGGGTCTGCTGGAGCTGGCGGTTGAAGCCGACGACGAAGAGACCTTTAACGAAGCCGTAGTCGAGCTGGACGCGCTGGACGTGAAGCTGGGTGAACTGGAGTTCCGCCGTATGTTCTCCGGCGAATATGACAGCGCCGACTGCTACATGGATATTCAGGCCGGCTCCGGCGGCACCGAAGCGCAGGACTGGGCCAGCATGCTGCTGCGCATGTATCTGCGCTGGGCGGAAGCCAAAGGCTTCAAAACCGAGATCATCGAAGAGTCCGAAGGCGAAGTGGCCGGTACCAAATCAGCCACCATCAAAATCATCGGTGATTACGCTTACGGCTGGCTGCGTACCGAAACCGGCGTTCATCGTCTGGTGCGTAAGAGCCCGTTCGACTCCGGCGGTCGTCGTCACACCTCCTTCAGTTCGGTATTTATTTACCCGGAAGTGGATGACAACATCGACATCGAAATCAACCCGGCCGACCTGCGTATCGACGTCTATCGCGCCTCGGGTGCCGGTGGTCAGCACGTTAACAAAACCGAGTCAGCGGTGCGTATTACCCACCTGCCGACCAACATTGTGGTGCAGTGCCAGAACGACCGCTCGCAGCATAAGAACAAAGATCAGGCCTTCAAACAGCTGCGTGCCAAGCTGTATGAATACGAAATGCAGAAGAAGAATGCCGACAAGCAGGCGGCGGAAGAGAACAAGTCGGACATCGGCTGGGGCAGCCAGATCCGTTCATACGTTCTTGACGATTCGCGCATCAAGGATCTGCGTACCAGCGTAGAAACGCGTAACACCCAGGCCGTACTGGATGGCGATCTTGACCGTTTTATTGAAGCAAGTTTAAAAGCAGGGCTATAAGGAACCGACATGTCTGAACAACAACCGCAGAGCGCTGATGCCGCCCTTGAGTTAAACAACGAACTGAAAGCGCGTCGCGAAAAACTCAGCGCGCTGCGTGAAAAGGGCGTGGCGTTTCCTAACGATTTCCGCCGTGACACCACCTCCGATCGTCTGCATGCCGACTATGACAGTAAAGAGAACGATGAGCTGGAAGCGCTCGGCGTTGAGGTGAGCGTAGCCGGTCGTATGATGACCCGCCGCATCATGGGTAAAGCGTCGTTCGCCACCCTGCAGGATGTGGGCGGTCAGATTCAGATCTACGTTTCCCGTGACGATCTGCCGGAAGGCGTCTACAACGAGCAGTTTAAAAAATGGGATCTCGGCGATATCCTCGGCGCGCGCGGTAAGCTGTTCAAAACCAAAACCGGCGAGCTGTCGATCCATATCTCTGAGCTGCGCCTGCTGACCAAAGCGCTGCGTCCGCTGCCGGACAAATTCCACGGCCTCGCCGATCAGGAAACCCGTTACCGTCAGCGTTACCTTGACCTGATCTCCAACGACGATTCGCGTAAGACCTTCAAAATTCGCTCACAAATCATGGCCGGCATTCGTCAGTTCATGGTTAACCGCGACTTTATGGAAGTGGAAACGCCGATGATGCAGGTGATTCCTGGCGGCGCGTCCGCGCGTCCGTTCATCACCCATCACAATGCGCTCGACATCGACATGTACCTGCGTATCGCGCCGGAGCTGTACCTCAAGCGTCTGGTGGTCGGCGGTTTTGATCGCGTGTTTGAGATCAACCGTAACTTCCGTAACGAAGGGATCTCGCCGCGCCACAATCCAGAGTTCACCATGATGGAACTCTATATGGCGTATGCGGATTATAAAGATCTGATCGAGCTGACCGAGAGTCTGTTCCGCACCCTGGCGCAGGACGTGCTGGGCACGACGGAAGTGCCTTATGGTGATCACACCTTCGATTTCGGTAAGCCGTTTGAGAAGCTCACCATGCGTGAAGCGATCAAGAAATACCGTCCTGAGACGGACCTCGCCGATCTGGATGACTTTGATAAAGCCGTGGCGATTGCCAACACGCTGCACATCAAAGTGGAGAAGAGCTGGGGTCTGGGCCGCGTGGTGACCGAGATCTTCGAAGAGACGGCAGAAGCGCACCTGATTCAGCCAACCTTCATCACCGAGTATCCGGCAGAGGTGTCACCGCTGGCGCGTCGTAATGACGAGAACCCGGAAATCACCGACCGCTTTGAGTTCTTCATCGGCGGCCGTGAAATCGGTAACGGCTTCTCCGAGCTGAACGATGCGGAAGATCAGGCCGAGCGTTTCCTGCAGCAGGTTAACGCGAAGGACGCCGGTGATGACGAAGCGATGTTCTACGACGAAGACTACGTCACCGCGCTGGAGCATGGTCTGCCACCGACTGCGGGTCTGGGCATCGGTATCGATCGTCTGGTCATGCTGTTCACCAACAGCCACACCATTCGTGACGTGATCCTGTTCCCGGCTCTGCGCCCGACCGGTAAGTAATCAGGTTGCCTTCACCCTCACCCTAACCCTCTCCCATTGTACAGTCCGGGGACATCGTGAACACTTGTTCGGGGACATGGTAGACACTTACAACTAAGGCATAAGAACCCGTTTATGGAGTCGCTTATGCCCTGGGATGCGAGAGATACCATGTCATTACGTACTGAGTTTGTTCTGTTCGCCTCGCAAGACGGGGCGAACATCCGCGAGCTGTGCCGCCGCTACGGCATATCTCCCGCCACCGGCTACAAGTGGCTTCGCCGCTGGGATGAGGAAGGACCGTCCGGCCTTCAGGACCGCTCCCGCGCGCCCCGTCACTCACCCAACCGCTCATCTGACGA
>NZ_SDFT01000252.1:0-3020 GCF_004916815.1 Pantoea sp. R102 | reverse complement strand
ATCACGCTCAGCGGCAACAACGCGGTGGGCGTGCTGGTGAATACGCTGCGCAGCGATCTCAGTAATGCGCTGGACGGCAGCGCTGCCGCCACCCGCGTCACCAGCAACGCCCGCATCAGCGGCGCTGGCAACGGTGCCGTTGGCTTTGACCTGACCAACGGCGCGGCACTGGAGAACAATGGCGCACTGACGCTGACCGGCAGCAACAGCATCGGCATGCGCTCGCGCGCCGGCAGCACGCTGACCAATAATGGCGTGGTTAACGTCAGCAGCGGCACCGGGTTAGATGTCGGCGGCAGCGGCACCACGCTGGCGCAGGGCGGCAGCATCAATGTCGATAACGGCGTGGCCGGCGTGCGCATCAGCGACGGCGCGCAACTGGCACTGACTGGCAGCGATACGCTGATCACCACGCGCGGCACGGCGCATGGCATTTTGCTCGACAGCGGCGCGGCGGCGCTCAGCGCGCGCGACGCCACCATCAACGTGCTGGGCAGCGGCAACGGCATCGAAAACCGCGCGGAGCTGGACAACGTTAGCCTGAGCAACCTGACGCTTAACGTCGGCGATGGCAACGGTATCCGCACCGCCGTCGCGTTCGATCCCGCCTCCACCGTGACCACCAATGTATCCGGCAGCGGTAACGGTTTGACTATCGCCAACGCTAATGGATCGACCACCGGCGGCGATCTGCTGCTGGGTTCGGGTTACGTTTTCAATGTCACCGGCGCTGGCGGCACCGGGATTCGCGCCAACACCACGGGAAATATCGTCACCGCCGCCAGCGTTAATATCACTAATGCGGCAGGCGGTTCGGCGCTGGTCTCCAGCACCGCCGGCACCATCGTCAACAGCGGTACGCTGCGCTCCAGCAGCCTGACGGCGCCGGTGGTCGATCTGCGCGGCGGCAAAACGGTATTTGAGAATCTCGGTACTATCGTGACGGCCACGGCGCAAAGCGCGGCAGTGGCGGGCAGTAACGCCGACGATGTGATTTTGCTGACCCAGGGTGACGTGCTGGGCGACATCAATCCTGGCGGCGGCAGCGACACGTTCCGCTGGACCGGCGGCACGCTCAACGGCAGCCTGACCATGGGCGCAGACAACAACAATATTGCCGAGGTCAGCGGCGTCGATCTCAGCACTACTTACCATCTCACCAGCGGCAACGGCACCGGTAACAGACTGACCTTTGACCAGATTACGGCGCGCGGCGGCAGCTTCAGCGCGGATGACCTGAGCAAAGGCGTTAACCTCGGCAGCGGCTGGAGCATCATTAACTTCGCGGATAGCCGCTGGACGCTGACCGACAATCTGCAGCTGGCGCACAGCAGCATCAACATTGATGGGCGCTCGACGCTGTATGCCGGTGACAACGTGCATCCCACGCTGGCGGGCGGCACAGCGGATTCGCTGCAGGTGAATAACAGCGGCACGCTGGATCTCACCAATGGCAGCGGTTCGCCGGGCAATACGCTGGACATCAACGGCTCGCTGGCGTCGATGGGCGGTCAGGCGAATCTGGTGACCCGCCTGAATGAGGGCGGCGCGCTGAGCAACCAGTTCACCGACCACATCAACGTCAGCGGTAACGCCAGCGGCACCACGCTGCTTAACGTCAGGCTTGATGCGGCAAGCAGCGCGGCGCTCACCGATCTCAACCGCAACGGCGGCATTGAGGGCAACGAAGGCATTTCGCTGGCGCAGGTGGGCGGCAACGCTGGCCAGAACAGCTTTGCGCTCAGGGATGGCTATCTCGGTGCCGGACCGTGGCAGTACCGGCTGTACAGCTTCGCGCCGGGCAGCAGCGATCCGGCGCAGCGCCTGCTGAGCGGCAGCGGCAACAATTACTGGGACTACCGGCTGGCAAACTACTACGTGTGCGAGGACAGCGACAGCTGCCAGCCAGTGCTGGTGACCAGCGGATTTGGCACGCCACAGCGCTACGATGCGCGTCCGGCGGTGGTGCCGCAGGTGCCTTCGTACATTTCAGCACCGGTTGGCCTCGCCTATTACACCGCCGCGATTATCGATGACCTGCACAAGCGTCTCGGCGAACTGCGTCACGAGCAGACGCGTCCGGCGGGTAATGGCGGTGAGATGTTCCTGCGCTACATCGGCTCGAATCTGAAATACAAAAGCGACCGCAGCTTTAGCGATTACGGCTACGGATTTGACCTCGACTACAGCGCGGTGCAGCTTGGCGGCAATCTGCTGCATCTCGACGGTGAGCAGGACAGCCTGCGCGGCGGCGTGGCCTACACGCGCGGCAATACGCGCATCCGTCCGCAGGCGGCAGACGGTTACAGCAGCACCAGCTTCGATAGCGACAGCCTGGCGCTGTACGGCACCTGGCAGCGCCAGAGCGGCTTTTACCTTGACGGCGTGCTGTCGTTTGACTGGCATCGTGGTGAAACCGACATTGCGCGCCAGCAGCGCGAGGCCAGGCTGAAGGGCCACGGCTGGACCGCCTCGCTGGAGAGCGGCTATCCGTTTGAACTCGGCGAGGGCTACAAGCTGGAGCCGCAGGCGCAGCTGATGTACCTGAAACTGAACATGAATGATTTCACGGACGAGGACAATAACCAGGTGCGCTATGGCGATTATCACCAGACGATTGGCCGTCTCGGCGCGCGTCTCGACCGCAGCTGGACCGATGACAGCAACCGCCAGTACACGCCTTATCTGCGCGCGAATTATTACAAAGGCTGGGGCGGTACGGCGCAGGCGTCGGTGTCGGCTGCCGATAACCCGGCGCTCGGCGCCAGCTTCAGCAGCGGTAATTTTGGCCAGATGTGGGAAGTGGGGGCTGGCGGCACGGTGACGCTGCAGCAGGATGTGTCGCTGTACGCCGAAGCGGATTACCGCAAGGAGATCGACGGCAACGGCGCCAGAGGCTGGCGTTACAACCTCGGCGTGCGCTGGCAGTTCTGAAAGTATGTGCGCATGATGCGGTCGCCGTGAACGGCGACCCTACAAGAATGCGGCATGCTGCGGGATGTGCAGGGATGCGGTCGCCG
>NZ_SDFT01000251.1:0-9153 GCF_004916815.1 Pantoea sp. R102 | reverse complement strand
ACTGGTGAGCCGCAACCAGATCGAGCTACTGCGCCGTTTGCAGTCTCAGCAGCAGCGCATGGAGATGGCGATGGATTATTACGTGGCGCAGCAGCAACGCCGCTTCACCCGGCTGCAGCATCGTCTGCAACAGCAGCATCCGCAGCTGCGCCTGGCACGGCAGCAAACCACGCTGATTCAGCTGCAGCGTCGTCTGCAGGAAGCGGCCGACCAGCGGCTGCGCCTGGCGCATCGCCAGCACGATCGCCTGCTGCAGCGCCTGCAATCCCAGCAGCCGCAGGGACGTATTCTGCGCGCTCAGCAACAGTTACAGCAGTGGCACTACCGGCTGCAGCAGGGCATGGAAAAACAGCTCAATCACAGCCGGCAGCGTTTTGGTACGCTGGCAGCACAGCTGGAAGGCGTGAGTCCGCTGGCGACGCTGGCGCGCGGCTTTAGCGTCACCACCGATGCTCAGGGCCAGGTGGTGAAAAAGACCCGTCAGCTGCATACCGGCGATCTGCTGCGTACCCGGCTGGATGATGGCTGGGTGGAGAGTCAGGTGACGGCGTTACAACCACAGAAGACGCGCAGCCGTAAGGCGTGATAATCTTTTCAGCCGCATAAATGGTTGATAACCCCCTGTAAATCGCGCGGGCTGCAGACGCAGCGGCGCGCGATTGATAAGCGGGTCTATACTTTCTGACATACCCATCCGTCAGGGAGTCCGACATGCCTTACAGCGTTATTCCTCCGTACATTCTGCGAAACATCATCGATAACTGTTCCGGCGCACAGCAGGATTACGCGCGGCGCACCCTCACCCACGTGCAACAGCTGATGGCGGAACATCCTCACACCACCAGCGCAGCCAGCACCGCGCAGCCCGGCAGTGTTTTGCGCGCTATCTACGATGCGGGTAATACGCAAAATCTGCCCGGCACCTTGATCCGTGAGGAGGGCCAGCCCGGTAACGGTGACGTCGCCGCCGACGAAGCGTGGAACTATCTCGGCATCACCTATGATTTCTACTGGCAGATCTACCAGCGCAACTCGCTGGACAACAAAGGCCTGAAACTGGATGGCACCGTGCATTACGGCAGGGAATACCAGAACGCCTTCTGGAATGGCCAGCAGATGGTATTTGGCGACGGCGACGGTGAGATCTTCAATCGCTTTACCATTGCCATTGATGTGGTCGCGCACGAGCTGACGCACGGCGTGACCGAAACCGAAGCCGGGCTGATTTACTTTCAGCAGGCGGGTGCGCTCAACGAATCGATGTCCGATGTGTTTGGCTCGCTGGTGAAGCAGTATCACCTCAGGCAAAGCGCCGATCAGGCCGACTGGATCATCGGCGAAGGGCTGCTGGCGGCAGGTATTAAGGGCAGCGGCCTGCGCTCGATGTCCGCGCCCGGTACCGCCTATGACGATCCGCTGCTCGGCAAAGATCCGCAGCCTGCCGATATGGATCACTATATCGACACGCGCGAAGACAACGGCGGCGTGCATCTTAACTCCGGCATTCCCAATCGCGCCTTCTATCTGGCGGCGACCGCGCTGGGCGGCTTTGCCTGGGAACGGGCCGGTCAGGCATGGTACGACACGCTGTGCGATAAGGAACTGCCGCAGGATGCCGACTTCAGCACCTTTGCGCGCTTTACCGTACAGCATGCCGCAAAACGTTTTGATAATACGGTGGCACAGGCGATCCAGTCCGCGTGGCACGAGGTAGGTGTAAGGTGAATATTCAGCTGACCGATGACGCCATCATTGAGCTGGCGCGTGAAGGCGGCATTGCATTTATCCCCGGCCTGCGCAGCGAGCGGCGATTTGCGCTGGCGCAGCTGCCGGAACCGCAGAAGCAGCGCGTGTGCAACGTGCTGGAGCAGGCGCTGCTGCTCGGCGAGCCGGAGGAACAGGCCGCCAGCATCGGGCGCGGCGACCAGCGCTATTTCCGCATCCAGATAAGCTACGCGACCCACCGCGAAGCCGGAACGATTGTGATCCTGATTCCGGAAAACGTTGCGCCTCCTGAACTGCAGGCGCTGTGGCGCGACGGCGAAGAATAACTTAGACAGTTCCCACAGCATCGCCGTAACTAACTGACTATACTGGATAACGTGGCTAGCTAGTCCACATCAAAGAAAATACCCTTAGATGAGGTCTCTGCTATGACACAAACCAAGCAACGAGGCGGTGCCGGGAACTTTGCAGAGGACCCGGAGCGCGCCAGGGAAGCCGGTAGCGCGGGCGGCAAAGTCAGTGGGGGCAATTTCAGGAACGATCCTGAGAGAGCCAGGGAAGCTGGAAGAAAAGGAGGTCAAAAAAGCCGTCGCCCCTCTAAGCAGAAGTAAGTAAGGATCCTTACAGGAAGGAGTACGCCACGGAAGGTTAATAAAAAAGGCCGACATCATGATGTCGGCCTTTCTTTTACTGCGGCTTACTTGCTGTCGGGCAGCGCGTAAGCAATCACGTAATCACCGCGATCCGGTGACTGACGCGCACCGCCTGCGGAGATCAGGATGTACTGTTTGCCGGTTTTCGGCGAAACATAGCTGATTGGTCCGCCCTGGCTGCCCACCGGCAGACGTGCTTTCCACACTTCTTTACCGGTTGAGCTGTCAAAGGCGCGCAGGTAGTAATCCTGGGTGCCGGCAATAAATACCAGACCGCCCTGGGTTGCCAGCGTACCGCCCAGCGTCGGCATACCGACCGGCATCTGCGCATGCATTTTGATACCAAACGGACCGGTATCCTGCACCGTACCCACCGGCACCTGCCACACAATCTGACGGGTCTTCATGTCGATGGCCGACAGCGTACCGAACGGCGGTGCCTGGCATGGAATGCCCAGCGGCGACATGAAGCGGTTTTTGTTTACTGCGTACGGCGTGCCTTTCAGCGGTACCGCACCCATGCCGGTGTTGATGGCTTCACCGCCGTTGCTGGCAGCCGATTTGGTGGTGTCCTGCGGAATCATCTGCACCCACAGGCCAAGGCGCATATCGTTGACGAACATGTACTGGTTGTTCGGATCGAACGAGATGCTGCCCCAGTTCATGCCACCGAGCGAGCCCGGGAAGCTGAGCGAAACATCGGTGTCCGGCACGGTGAACAGGCCGTCATAACGCATGCCTTTAAAGGCAATACGGCAAGCCAGCTGGTCAAACGGCGTGGCGCCCCACATGTCTGACTCGGTCAGTTTCTGATTGCCAATGTTTGGCATTTCTACCGAGTGCGGCTGAGTTTTGGTGTACTGCTCGTTCGGGATATGGCCCTGCGGCATCGGCAGCTCTTCAACTTTGGTCAAAGGCTTGCCGGTCAGGCGATCCAGCACCCAGATCATGCCGGTTTTCCCGCCGATCACCACCGCAGGTTTGGTGGTGCCGTCCTTCATCGGGAAGTCCACCAGGCTCGGCTGCATTGGCAGGTCGAAGTCCCACAGGTCATTGTGGACCGTCTGATACACCCACTTCTCTTTACCGGTGGTGGCATCCAGCGCCAGCACCGACGCGCCATATTTGTGATCCAGCGCGGTACGGTTGGCACCCCACAGGTCCACCGACGAACTGCCCATCGGCAGGAACACGGTGTTCATCGCCGGATCGTAAGAGATTGGCGCCCATGAGTTTGGCGTGCTGCGGGTGTAATCCTGACCTGGCATCAGTACGGCATTTGGATCTTCATTGCCCGGGTCAAACGCCCAGCGCATCTGGCCGGTGATGACGTCGAAGCCACGCAGAACGCCGCCAGGCATGTCTGTCTGTACGTTATCCGCGACGCGACCGCCCACCACAACCGTGGTGCCTGCCACCTGCGGCGGCGAGGTCAGCTGATACTGCGGGTCCGGCGCGCTGCCGAGACCTTGCTTCAGATCGACCACACCGTGGTTGCCGAAGTTTTCACACAGCTCGCCGTTATCGGCATTGATGGCAATCAGACGTGCATCGATGGTGTTCATCAGGATGCGACGCTGGCAGCTATCGCCCGCCGCCAGCGTTACCGCTGGCACCGGCGTGGAGCCCGGCTGCGTTGGCTGCTGTACCGGTTTGGTGGCATCAAAGTACGCCAGACCACGGCAGCGGTTCCACACCTGCGCCTGCGCATTGATTTCGCGCTTCCAGATCTGCTTACCGCTGTCGGCTTCCACCGCAATCACGTTGTTGTGCGGCGTACACAGATACAGGGTATTACCCACCTGCAGTGGCGTTTCCTGATCTTCTGCACCGTTACCGGTCGGGCTGATCGGCGTGTCGCCGGTATGGAACGTCCAGGCAACCTGCAAGTCTTTCACGTTGTCGCGGGTAATCTGGTCGATAGCGGCAAAACGGTCACCCTGCGGCGTACGGCCGTAGCTGCTCCAGTCCTGCTGCGGTTTGCTTTTATCTACCGGGATCAGCGGCAGTTGCTTGCCGGTGAAGGCCACGGTCGGATGCGGCTGGAACATCTGGACAAAGGTGACCACCATACCAACGGCAAGCACCGCTGACAGCGCATACGAAAGCTTCGCCAGCGAGGCCTTGCCTTCACGCTTACGCAGCGCCGGCCAGGTAATAAATGCCAGCACCATCAGGCCGGCCGGCACCATCAGGCGCGACACCAGCGGCCAGAACTGCCAGCCAGCATCGTACAGCGCCCAAATCAGCGTGCCGGCGAAGACCAGAATGAACAGCGTAACCGCCGAGGATTTACGGCGAAAGAACTGAATCGCCGACAGTAACATGACGATACCGGCAATGAGGAAGTACCAGCTGCCGCCCAGGGCCACCAGTTTACCGCCACCGATCGCGAAGAACAGGCCGATCGCCAGCAGGACCAGCCCGAATAACACAGACCAGAGACTCAACCCTTTACCGGGACGAGCGGAATTTTCTGCCATAACACAAACTCTCCTGAAAAAATAACGCGTGGCGGCCGGAATGCGGGAGCAGCCGATCAATGTCTTCCTGGCTGAGCAGGGACAGGAAGTTATCCGTTACGCTTTATTTTATATCTGTTGGTACGGGAGCTACGCCCGTTATGCAGCGCTTGTGAGCGAGGCCGCAGGATCAATATCCGCTGGCATTCGCGACAAGGCGGGCAGGATTGTACCATCCGGTACAATTAAAAGTGAACATCCATAACGCGGTAGTTACTGGGCAATAGCATTTTTGCTACAAACGCAGCGCGAAGCGAGCAGCCAGTGCCACTTCGCGCTATCGCAAACCCTCATTCCATGACGTTTTCCGGGCGATAATGCACGCGTCTGCTGGAGATCAGGCCGTGACCGTGGGTACAGAAATAATCTATGGCACCGCACGCTTTTAGTACCTGCAGCGGCTGCTGGCAGTCGGGACAGCAGGCCAGCGCGGTGAAATGACGCTGGCAGTGCGGGCAATCGAAGCGTTGTTCGCTGTAAGTGAGCGGTTGCTGACAGTGAGGGCATGGGGTGAGCATGATGACTCCGGAATCGTGGCTGAGGATCGTGATAAAACCGGATGTTACGCCAAAGAAAGAGGGCCCATCCGGGCCCTCATCATGTTTAGCGTTTGTTTTTCTTCAGATGCGATATCAGACGCTTACGCTTACGCTGCTGGGTTGGCGTCAGCAGGTTGCGTTTGCCCGCATACGGGTTATCGCCCTCTTTAAACTGGATGCGAATCGGCGTTCCCATCACGTTCAGCGAGCGGCGGAAGTAGTTCATCAGATAACGCTTGTAGGAATCCGGCAGATCCTTCACCTGATTACCGTGAATCACCACAATCGGCGGGTTATAACCACCGGCATGCGCGTATTTGAGTTTCACGCGGCGGCCACGCACCAGAGGCGGCTGATGGTCGTCAGCAGCCATGTTCATGATACGCGTCAGCATGGAGGTATTTACGCGTTTGGTCGAGCAGTCGTACGCTTCGGTCACGGATTCGAACAGGTTGCCCACGCCGCTGCCGTGCAGTGCCGAGATAAAGTGCACGCGCGCGAAGTCGATAAAGCCGAGACGGAAGTCCAGCGTCTCTTTCACTTCATCTTTAATCTCCTGCGACAGGCCATCCCACTTGTTGACCACAATCACCAGTGAGCGCCCA
Source organism: Pantoea sp. R102 (assembly GCF_004916815.1). NCBI lineage: Bacteria > Pseudomonadati > Pseudomonadota > Gammaproteobacteria > Enterobacterales > Erwiniaceae > Pantoea > Pantoea sp. R102. The sequence goes on along the minus strand of NZ_SDFT01000251.1, from coordinate 3,109 downwards.
CTATTCAGGATAAAGCCGAGCAGCGACAGGTCCTGATCGGAAATGCCCGCGCGCGCGTCAATCACCAGCATCACCACGTTGGCATCTTCAATCGCCTGCAGCGTTTTGATGACGGAGAATTTTTCCACCGTATCAGTGATTTTGCCGCGCTTACGCACGCCCGCGGTATCAATCAGAATGTACTCGCGGTCATCACGCTCCATCGGAATGTAGATGCTGTCGCGCGTGGTGCCCGGCATGTCGTACACCACCACACGGTCTTCACCGAGGATACGGTTGGTAAGCGTTGACTTACCTACGTTGGGACGCCCGACAATCGCCAGTTTGATAGGCAGACCGGTCGGATCGAAGGCTTCTTCCTCTTCTTCCTCCAGCGCTTCACCGTTCTCTTCGGCGGCTAACGCGGCCCAGTAAGCTTCGTTTTCGTCCTCTTCGCTGACTTCCCGCGGCGCGATATCATCCATCCACGGCAGCAGCGCGGTTTCCAGCAGGCTGGTGACGCCACGACCGTGCGACGCGGCAATCGGGTGAATCTCACCCAGGCCGAGCGCGTAAAAGTCCAGCACCGCAGCATCCGGATCGAGACCGTCGGTTTTGTTGGCAACGAGGAACGTCGCTTTATCGCGCGAACGCAGATGATTGGCGATCTGCTGATCCGCCGGCATGACGCCAGCGCGCGCATCGACTAAAAACAGCACCACATCGGCCTCTTCAATCGCCAGCAGCGACTGCTCCGCCATGCGGTTTTCCACGCCTTCCTCGGTGCCATCAATACCGCCGGTATCGATAACAATAAATTCGCGCCCTTCCACTTCGGCGCGACCATATTTGCGATCGCGAGTCAGTCCAGGGAAATCGGCCACTAACGCATCACGTGTGCGCGTTAAGCGGTTAAACAGCGTGGATTTCCCCACATTGGGACGCCCAACCAGCGCGACCACAGGTACCATAACACTTGCCTCAGTTTTAAAAATAAATCGCCCGAATGGCGTGATTATAACGGCATTTGCCGTCAGGTTCAGGCCGCAGGCGCCAAGAATATCATGCCTGACTAAAAACAGAACGGCCCCTGACGAATCAGGAGCCGTATCAATGCGTGCGAAACGCTGCCCGTCGGGCCATCGCCTTAACGGGTGATGGCGTAGACCTCACCGCCTTTCGCCTGGATCAGCAGCTTGTCACCGGCCACGACCGGCTCGGTCTGGAAGCCGTCGCTGTCCAGTTTCTGCTGCGCCACGAAGCGGCCGTCCAGGGTGTTGATCCAGTGCACATAGCCTTCGCTATCGGCGACCACCAGGTAACCGTTGAACAGCACCGGAGACGTCAGGTTACGGTGCAGCAGATCGCTCTGACGCCAGATCGCCACGCCGCCATCGGCGTTGAGCGCAATCACGCGGTCATCCTGATCCACCAGATAGATGCGACCGGCATCGACGATCAGATCTTTGACGCCGCCGATTTCACGCTTCCACAGAATCTGACCGGAACGCAGATCCAGCGCCGTCAGGTTACCGTTGTAGGCCAGCGCATAGACCACGCCATTGACGATCACCGGCGTGGTGTCGACATCGTTAAGACGATCGATCTCGGTCGCGCCGCTTGGCTGGGAGATACGCTGCTGCCAGATCAGCTGACCCTGGTTCATGATCACCGCGCTGACGCGACCATTATCGCCGCCAACAATCGCGCCGCCGAACGCTACTGCCGGCGCCGATTCACCGCGCAGCGACAGGGCTGGCATATCCAGATTCACGCTCCATTTCACCGCGCCGCTGCTCTGATCGAGCCCCTGCAGCATACCGTTGCTGGTGTGAATCAGTACCAGACCATCGCTGACCACCGGACGCGACAGCGCTTCGCCAGCCACTTTGGTCTGCCAGGCAATGCTGCCGTCGCTGCTGTTCAGGGCAAATACCTGTCCCCGCTCGCTACCGATGTAGAGGCGATCGCCATTGGCCGTGATACCGCCAGACAGCAGTGCCGAAATGTTTTTCGAGAAGAAGCCGGTCTTCTCAGAGAGGTTCACTTTCCACTTCTCTTTGCCGTTGCTGGCGTCGAGCGCTTTCACGATACCGAAGCGGTCGGCGGCATACACGGTGCCGTCCTGCCAGGCGGGATGCAGATTGGAGTAGAAATCACCCACGCCGTCACCGACCGAGGTGCTCCACGCGGTTTCCGGCGTGAACTGGTTTTCAACCTTCGGCAGCGGGGCCATTTTCACTACATCTTCTTCGCCGCTGAACAGCGAGCAACCGCTGAGCAGAGTGACTGACATCAGCCCTGGCAGCAGGTATTTACGTAATTCCATGTGCGCTCTCTTGACTGGCTTAACTTAAGTTATTCATCTTCATCTGCAGCATCTGCTTCAGCGCAGGAGAAGCCTGCGATTCCGCACCTTTGCTCCAGGCATCACGGGCGCCCTGCTTATCGCCTTTGCTCAGCAGTGCTTCGCCACGAATGTCCGCCACAATGGCTGTCCAGCCATCACCCTTCACATTGTTCAGGGTAGTAAGGGCGGCATCGGCCTGATTTTGCTGCAGTTGAATGCGTGCCAGACGCAGGTTGATCACCGCCTGCAGATTGGCATCTTTGGTGTCTTTCAGCCCGCTCTGTAACAGCGTGATGGCTTTGTCTAACTGGTTGGCGGCAACGTACTGTTTAGCCAGATCCAGCGCGGCCAGCGCACCGTAGGTGTTGTTGTTCTCGCTGGCGAAGCTGGCGACCGCTTCCAGCGTCTGCGGCTTGTCTGCCTGCATGGCGCTGGTCAGCTGCTGATACTGCGCCGACGCGGCTTTGTCCGCTCCTTCCTGATGGCTGCTCCAGAAACGCCAGCCACCCAGCGCAGCGATACCGACGATGACCCCGACCGCCAGCGCTTTGCCATTATTGGCAAAGAAGCGACGCAGCGCATCAACCTGTTCGTTTTCGTTGCTGTAAACTTCCACGCAATCCCTCTCCTTAAAATGCCTGTTGCAGTGCTGCGCTTACTGCAGCAGCGTGTGCAGCGTCGCGGCGGCGTCGCTCTGCGCCAGCGTCTGCTGATCGCCGGTGCGCAGGTCTTTAATCACCACCTGGCCCGCTTTCACTTCGTCTTCGCCCAGCACCAGCG
>NZ_SDFT01000250.1:0-8366 GCF_004916815.1 Pantoea sp. R102 | reverse complement strand
CAGCCGAGCACCGCCAGCAGCAGTGCCAGCATCACCACGCCAGCCAGCAGCGCCCATAGCATTTTGCTGCCGCCCATCAGCAGCGCAAGGAGCGCTACCACCACCAGCGCCATCACCGGCAGATAAACACGCAGCGGCCACAGCGTGGCTACCGCATCACGACGCAGCACGCGCAGCGGCTGTGTGGCCATCAGCAGACGGTACGGACGCAACCCGACCAGCAGCGAGATCACCACCAGCGCACCAATCGCCCACAGCCACGGCCAGACGCTGGCAGCCGGTAAAGCGGCGGGCAGCACCGGTTTGAGCATCAGCAGCAGCGCGACTTCAATGCCCTGCCCCAGCGCACTGCCGGCGATGGCCGCCAGCAGCAGCACGGCCAGCCACTGACCGATAATCAGCCGCTGCAGCGATTTACGCGTGGCGCCCAGCGTTTTTAGCACCGCCACCAGATCGTAACGGCTGCGGCAGTAATGACTCATGGCGACGGCCACTGCGGCAATCGCCAGCAGCAGGGTTAACAGCGCCGAGAGCAACAGAAACTGCTGCGCACGCTGCATTGAGCGGCCCAGCGCATCCTCGGAATTTTCCACGCTGATCCAGCGCTCGCCGGCCTGCAATTGCGGCTGAATCCAGCGATCATAGCGCGCCAGCGGCACCGCCTCGCCGGAGAACTTATAGCGCCAGCTCAGACGGCTACCAGGCTGGATCGCGCCGGTTTTCTCCACGTCAGCAAGGTTCATCAGCAAACGTGGCGCCGTCTGAAACGGATTAAATCCGCCGTCCGGCTCCTGAATCACTTCGCCGGCAATGCGCAGCGTGGTATCACCCACGTCAATGCGGTCACCGACCTTCAGGTTAAGCAGCGCCAGCAGACGCGGTGCGGCCAGCACCGTTCCGGCCACCGGACGCAGGCCGGGCGGATCCGTCTGCAGGGTGCCGAACATCGGGTAGGCATCATCGACCGCTTTGACATCGGCCAGCTGCGGCGTCTCCTGCGCAAAGGTCATGGTCATAAAGCTGAGCTGCCGGCTGACCGCCAGCCCCTCTTCGCACGCTTTGTCCAGCCACGCATCCGGTGCCGGTTTACTGCTGCGCAGCGTACGGTCGCCGGCCATAAAGTCACGGCTCTGCTGGCTCAGCCCTTTCTCCATGCGATCGCTGATGGAGCCCAGCGCCAGCACGCAGGCCACCGCCAGCGTCAGCGCCAGCCAGACAATCAGCAGCGAGGGCGAACGCCACTCGCGCCAGAACCAGCGCCAGATCATGCTTCCTCCCACAGCTTGCCGTCGCGCAGCCGCAGGCGACGATCGCAGCGTGCCGCCAGCTGCTCATCGTGCGTCACCAGAATCAGCGTGGTTGCGAAATCGCGGTTGAGCGAAAACAGCAGATCGGCGATGCGATCGCCGGTTTTGCGATCGAGGTTACCGGTCGGCTCATCGGCAAACAGCAGGCCGGGACGGCCGCTGAAGGCGCGCGCCAGCGCCACGCGCTGCTGTTCGCCGCCGGAGAGCTGGGCCGGCAGATGGTGCAGACGATCTTGTAGTCCGAGCTGCGTCAGTAATTCAGTGGCCTGCGCGCGACTGTCGCGATCGCTGTCTCCGCGCAGCAGTGCCGGAAGCTGCACGTTCTCCAGCGCGTTGAGCGTGGGCACCAGCATAAAAGACTGAAACACAAAGCCGACCTCACGCGCGCGCAGCGCGGCGCGCTGCTCTTCGTTCATCTGGTGCAGCGGCTGGCCCAGCAGATGCACTTCGCCGCTGCTGCCATCATCCAGTCCGGCGAGAATCCCCAGCAGGGTGGATTTCCCGGATCCCGACTCGCCGATCAGCGCCAGCGTCTCGGCTGGTTTGACAACCAGCTCAACTCCGGTAAGGATGGTCAGCTGATGCTCTCCCTGACCGACGGACTTAGTAAGATGATGAACTGCAACAATGTTTTCCGCTGGCATTATTCCTTCCTGTTGTTATTGCTGCTGCTGGTGTCGCGCATCGCCGCCGCCGATACCCTGCTGATTCTCGGCGATAGCCTGAGTGCCGGCTATCGCATGTCCGCCACCGCCGCCTGGCCGAGCCTGCTCGACAAAACCTGGCAACAGCAGCCCAAAGTGGTTAACGCCAGCATCAGCGGTGATACCGCCGGTCAGGGGCTGGCGCGGTTGCCGGGCCTATTAAAACAGCATCAGCCACAGTGGGTGTTAATCGAATTGGGCGGTAACGATGGGCTGCGCGGCTTCCCGCCGCAAAACATCGCGCAGGATCTGAGTAAAATTATCGATCAGGTCAAAGCCGCTAACGCCCAGCCGCTGCTGATGCAAATTCGTCTGCCGGCTAATTATGGCCGACGCTACACCGACGCGTTCAGCGCGCTCTATCCGCGCCTCGCGCAGCAGTATCATATTCCGCTGGTACCGTTCTTTATGGAGCAGGTTTATCTGAAGCCGGAGTGGATGCAGCAGGACGGTATTCACCCCAATCCGGATGCGCAGCCGTTCATCGCCAACCTGATGGCTGAGCAACTGGCTCCGCTAGTTAAGCATGATTAACGCCGCGACGAGCCCAATGACAGGTAAAGATATGCAAAAGTCCGTATTAATTACCGGCTGCTCCAGCGGCATCGGTCTGGTGGCGGCCAACGATCTGCTGGCGCGCGGCTATCGCGTACTGGCCGCCTGTCGCCGCGCTGACGATGTGGCGCGCATGGATGAGCTCGGCTTCACCGGCATCCTGCTGGATCTTGACGATCCGGCCAGCGTGGATGCCGCCGCCGATCGCGTGCTGGACCTCACCGATCACTGCCTGCACGGGCTGTTCAATAACGGCGGCTTCGGCCAGTACGGTCGGCTTACCAGCGTGTCGCGTCAGCAGCTGGAGCAGCAATTCTCCACCAACTTTTTCGGCACCCACCAGCTGACGCTGCGCCTGTTGCCGGCGCTGCAAAATAGCGGCGACGGGCGGATTATCAACACCAGCTCGGTGCTCGGCCTGATTTCCACGCCGGGCCGCGGCGCTTATGCCGCCAGTAAATGGGCGCTGGAGGCGTGGAGCGATGCGCTGCGCATGGAAGTGCGCAGCAGCGGCGTGCGCGTCAGCCTGATTGAGCCGGGCCCGATTACCACCCGGTTTACCGAAAACGTGCAGCAGGGCGAACGCGACAAGCCCGTGCGCAACCCCGGTATCGCCGCGCGCTTTAGCCTGCCGCCGGAGGCGATTCTGCCGAAACTGCGCCATGCGCTGGAGAGTAAACATCCGCGCCTGCGCTATCCGGTGACGCTGGTCGCCTGGGCGATGAGTCTGCTCAAACGACTGCTGCCGGGCTGGATGCTGGATCGCATTTTACGCAGTAACTAAACTGCAAGCCGGAATTGAACTTGAAGCCGGGGCGTTTGCCCCCATATCCTCAACACACTTTCTGCCAAGAGACGTATTCATGTCACACGCTTTGATTATCGACATTAACGAATCCAACCTGCAGCAGACGCTGGAGCAATCGATGCAGCTGCCGGTACTGTTCTACTTCTGGTCGGAGCGCAGCCAGCACTGCCAGCAGCTGACGCCGGTGCTGGAGCGTCTGGCACAGGAGTACGCCGGCCAGTTTATTCTGGCGAAGCTGGATTGCGATAAAGAGCAGCTGGTGGCATCGCAGTTTGGTCTGCGCTCTCTGCCGACCGTCTACCTGTTCCAGAACGGCCAGCCGGTCGACGGCTTCCAGGGCCCGCAGCCGGAAGAGGCGATTCGCGCGCTGCTGGAGAAAGTCCTGCCGCGTGAAGAGGAGTTAAAGGCGCAGCAGGCGATGCAGCTGATGCAGGAAGGCAAGCCGCTGGATGCGCTACCGCTGCTGAAAGACGCCTGGCAGCTGAGCAATCAGAACAGTGAAATCGGTTTTCTGCTGGCAGAAGTCCTGATTACCCTGAACCGCAGCGAAGAAGCCGAAGCGGTGCTGGCTGTGGTGCCATTGCAGGATCAGGATACGCGCTATCAGAGCCTGATTTCGCAAATCGACCTGCTGAAACAGGCCGCCGACACGCCGGAGATCCAGCAGCTGCAGGAGCAGATGGCAAGCGAACCGGACAATGCCGGTCTGGCTGCTAAACTTGCGTTACAGCTGCATCAGGTGGGCCGCAATGAAGAAGCGCTGGAGCTGTTGTTAGGTTTTCTGAAGCGCGATCTCAGCGCCGGTGACGGCGAAGTGCGCAAAATGTTCCAGGAGATTCTGGCGGCCCTCGGCACCGGCGATGCCCTCGCCTCGCGCTATCGTCGCCAGCTCTACTCGCTGCTGTACTGACCGGTACCGCGCGGTAAACGGGCCGAAGCGACTCGGCCCGACAATCTGACAGCCAGGAGGTTATATGTTAACAGTGATTCCCGTCATCATCGTGCTCGCGCTGGTTACCGTGTGGGCCGGTGTCAAAATTGTGCCACAGGGCTACCAGTGGACGGTGGAGCGCTTTGGCCGCTACACCAAAACGTTGCCGCCCGGCCTGAATTTAGTCGTGCCGTTCATGGATCGTATTGGTCGCCGGATCAATATGATGGAGCAGGTTCTCGATATTCCCTCGCAGGAGATCATCTCCAAAGATAACGCCAACGTCACCATCGATGCAGTGTGCTTTATTCAGGTGGTAGATTCGGCGCGCGCCGCTTATGAAGTCAGCAATCTTGAGCTGGCCATCATCAACCTCACCATGACCAATATCCGCACCGTGCTCGGTGGTATGGAGCTGGATGAGATGCTGTCGCAGCGCGATAACATTAATACCCGCCTGCTGCACATTGTTGATGAAGCGACCAATCCGTGGGGGGTAAAAATCACCCGTATTGAAATCCGCGACGTGCGCCCGCCGCAGGAACTGATAGCGGCCATGAACGCGCAGATGAAGGCTGAGCGTACCAAACGCGCCGATATCCTCGCCGCCGAAGGCGTACGCCAGGCGGCCATCCTGCGCGCCGAGGGCGATAAGCAGTCGCAAATCCTTAAAGCGGAAGGCGAACGTACCTCCGCCTTTTTGCAGGCGGAAGCGCGCGAGCGTCAGGCCGAAGCCGAGGCCAACGCTACGCGAATGGTGTCAGAAGCTATCTCTGCCGGAGATATTCAGGCGATTAATTACTTTGTGGCGCAGAAATACACCGATGCCCTGCAAAAAATTGGCGAAGCGAATAACAGCAAAGTGGTGATGATGCCGCTTGATGCCAGCAGCCTGCTCGGCTCGGTGGCCGGTATCAGCGAGCTGCTGAAAGAGAGCCGTCAGGAGCGCAAACCGTGATGCTGATGGAGCTGATTGCGCATCCGCACTGGTTCTGGCTCACGCTGGGCGGTTTACTGCTGGCTGCGGAGATGCTCGGCACCAGCGGTTACCTGCTGTGGAGCGGCGTGGCGGCGGTGCTGGTCGGGATCATTGAGTGGCTGTTTCCGTTCTCGTGGACCAGCCAGGGCATGCTGTTCGCCACTCTGACGCTGCTGTGCGTATTTCTTTGGTATCGCTGGATGCGCTTTCGCGAAAGTGCGCAGCAGCCCAATACGCTCAATCAGCGCGGCAGCCAGCTGATTGGCCAGCACCTGACGTTAGACAGCGCGCTAAAAGACGGCGTCGGTCATGTGCGCATTGGTGACAGCAGCTGGCGCGTGCAGGCGCAGGAAGATTTGCCGGCGGGCACGCCGGTGATCGTGACCGGCGTGTCAGGCATCACGCTGCTGATTCAGCCGCGTTTGCCGCCCTCCTGATTACCGCAGCCCGCCAGGTGATTGATGATGGGACATTCGGCACCGTCATCGCCCGGGCAGGCTGCAGCCAGTTCCAGCAGACGCGCGCGCATCGCGTGCAGCTCTTCAATATGCGCCGCGATCTCATCCGCCTTCTGCAGGGTGCGCGCTTTAACATCGGCACTGTGGCGCGCCGGGTTATTAAACAGCGCGACCAGTTCGCGACACTCCTCGAGCGTGAAGCCCACCTGCCGCGCCTGGCGCAGAAAATTGAGCTCATCCAGGTGGTGCGCGCCATAACTGCGATAGCCGTTGTCACTGCGTAACGGCGGCGTAACCACCCCTTTCTGTTCGTAAAAACGAATCGCTTTGCTGGTCAGCCCGGTTTTTTTTGCTACATCGCTGATGTTCATCTCTGCCCCTTGACCTTCCCCTGAATGGAAGGTTTAGGCTTTATAACTAATGCAAACCTTGCAGCGAGTCAAACCTGATAAACGAGGAGTTGATGATGTCACACACACAATTACTGGCTCTGGACGGCTTGTCCTGTGGCCACTGTGTTAAACGCGTTAAAGAGGCGCTGGAGCAGCGCAGCGATGTGGAACAGGCCGAGGTAACGCAGCAGGAAGCGCGCGTCACCGGCGCAGCCAGCGCCAGCGATCTGATTGCCACTGTTGAGCAGGCTGGTTATCACGCCACGCTGAAAAATGAGGCGTCCAGCCCAAAGCCTGATCCGTTGCCAGCTCAGGAGCCGCAGCCGGAGGCGCTGACAACGGAGTCGCAGCCGGCAGAAGAGAATCTTGCGGTGCACCATCTGCTGATAGGCGGGATGAGCTGCGCCAGCTGCGTCAGCCGCGTCGAGCAGGCGTTACAGAAAGTGCCCGGCGTGAGCCAGGCGCGCGTCAATCTGGGTGAGCGCAGCGCGCTGGTGCTGGGCGATGCCGTACCCTCAGCGCTGGTCAGCGCCGTAGACGAGGCAGGTTATTCTGCGGAAGTGATCGAAGATGAACAAACCCGGCGCGAGCGCCAGCAGGTCAGCGCACAGCAGGCGATGCGCCGCTTTAGCTGGCAGGCGGCGCTGGCGCTGATCGTCGGCGTGCCGATGATGGTCTGGGGCATGGTCGGTGATCACATGATGCTAAACGACAGCAATCAGACGCTCTGGCGCGTGCTCGGTGCCGTCACGCTGGCGGTGATGGTGCTTGCCGGCGGCCACTTCTATCGCAGCGCGTGGCGCAGCCTGCGTCATGCTACCGCCACCATGGACACGCTGGTCGCGCTCGGTACCGGTGCGGCCTGGATCTACTCGATGAGCGTCGCGCTGTGGCCGGCATTTTTCCCGCCGCAGGCGCGCCACCTTTATTTTGAAGCCAGCGTGATGATCATCGGCCTGATTAACCTCGGCCATGCGCTGGAACAGCGCGCGCGCCAGCGCGCCTCACAGGCGCTGGAGCGGCTACTGGATTTAACCCCGGCGCAGGCCTGCGTGATCACCGCTGAAGGGGAAAAGCCGCTGCCGCTGAGCGAAATCGCACCGGGCATGACGCTGAAGCTGGTGACCGGCGATCGCGTACCGGTGGACGGCGAAGTCAGCCGCGGCGAAGCCTGGCTTGATGAAGCGATGCTCACCGGCGAAGCGCTGCCGCAGTCGCGCCGTCCTGGCGATAAGATTTATGCCGGGACGCTGGTGCAGGACGGATCGCTACAGTTCACCGCCCGCGCCACCGGCAGCCATACCACGCTGGCCCGTATTATCAATCTGGTGCGTCAGGCGCAGAGCAGCAAGCCGGAAATGGGCCGGCTGGCCGATCGCATCTCGGCGGTGTTTGTGCCGGTGGTGGTGGCGATTGCCCTGCTCAGCGGAGCGGTCTGGTATGTTGTCGGACCGCAGCCGCAGCTGGCCTATACGCTGGTGATTGTCACCACGGTGCTGATTATCGCCTGTCCGTGTGCGCTGGGCTTAGCCACGCCGATGTCGGTGATCGCGGGCGTCGGTCGCGCTGCCGAGCTGGGCGTGCTGGTGCGCGATGCCGATGCGCTGCAGCGGGCCAGTGAAGTCGACACCATTGTGTTTGATAAAACCGGCACCCTGACCCAGGGTACGCCGCAGGTCAGCGAGGTGCTGCTGTACAGCGACTGGGATCGTCAGCAGGTACTGCAGGCGGCCGCCCAGCTGGAGCTGGGATCGGGGCATCCGCTGGCGAAGGCCATCGTCGCCGCCGCACCGGCCGTCAGCGACGCCCGTGTTGCGCAATTTCGTACAATACGCGGCAAAGGCGTGAGTGCTACTGTCGCTGACAGAACGCTGCTGCTGGGCAATGCGGCGCTGCTGGAAGAGCAGCACATCGACCTGCGCGCCGCACAGCAGGATATCGCGCGACTCGCCGCGCAGGGCGCCACGCCGGTGCTGCTGGCGGATCAACAGCAGCTGCTGGGCCTGATCGCCCTGCGTGACCAGCTGCGTCCGGAGAGCCGTGCGGCGCTACAGCGGCTGCATCAGTTGGGCTATCGTCTGATCATGCTGACCGGTGACCATCAGACCACTGCCGAAGCCATCGCTGCCGAAGCGGGTATCGATGAGGTGATCGCCGGCGTGCTGCCGGACGGTAAAGCGCAGGCGATTGCGCAGCTGCAACAGCAGGGGTGCAGCGTGGTGATGGTGGGCG
>NZ_SDFT01000024.1:0-20755 GCF_004916815.1 Pantoea sp. R102 | reverse complement strand
GAAGGCCTGCTGGCCAAACATCAGCTGGACGTCGCGCATTACCGCTTCACCATCCAGCAGCGTCTGCTGATAACCATCTTCAATGGTATGAATGCTGGCGTTATTGGTGTTGAACACGTCCGACAGTCGTTTACCGATTACCTCTTCGCGTTTGATGTGCAAAAAGCGCAGATAGGCATTGTTACAGTCCACCAGCCGCGTTTGCTTATCGCGGATATACATTGCCACCGGCGAGTCATTAAACAGCGTGTGGGTAAAATTGAGCTGATTTTTTAGCGCATTCTCTGCCTGCATACGCTGCTGAATCACTTTGCGCAGATGGTGGTTCCACAGCAGGATCAACAGAATCAATCCCAGCGATACCGAAACGATCAGCAGAATCGTTTGCTTATAGTTCTGCCACGAGCTACTGAGAAACGGCGGTTCCGCCTGACGCCACTGCGCCATCAGCTTAAACAGCGTTTCAGGCGGGATGGCCAGCAACGCTTTATCGAGAATGCTGATCAGCGTCTCATTGCCTGGCTCTACGCGCATCACAAAGCGTGCGGGATCGGCGCCCAGCGTACCCTCGACGATCAGCCCGCTGCCAAAATGGTTGCGCAGATGGTAGTCGGCAAAAATTTTCGGCACGATCACCGCATCGACCTTGCGCGCCAGCAGCTGGCGCAGCGCATCCAGCGGACGATCGGTATCGCTGACCGACAGGTGCGGATAGTGCTCCTGCAGCCAGCTTTTCATTAGCGGATTTTTTAGCATCAGCGCCGAACCAAACGGAAAGGTGTCGCGCGCCATAATGTTTCCCGGCTGCTGATTGCGGATGATCACCCAATGCGAAACCAGCCACGGACGCGTAATCAGAGCCGGTTGTGCTTCGAACTGTGGCTCCAGAATTTCCAGCGGAAACAGCTTTGGCAGAGGACGTCCGCCGGGGTGTTCATTACTGGCGTGCGCCACAAAATTCAGGCCGGTCTGGCTGGTGATCAGCTCCAGCACGTCCGGCGCCATGCCGCGAAACTGCTCTGCCGGCGTCCGGCTACTGAGCGGTGCCTGTGCCAGCGGCAAGGTGGTCTCGATGTGTATGTTGTTTTGCAGCCACTGCTCTTCGTCGGCGGTCAGCGCCAGCGGATTGCGTTGTAGTACATGATGGGGATCGAGCTGCCAGCGTTTGGCAATCTGCATGCGGATAGACAGCGGAATCTGCGGCAGCGCCTGGTTGATGGCGTCGGCCAGCGCAGGATACAGCGGACTGATGCCGAAACCGACGTTGAGCGGAATCGTATGCTCATCGGCCAGAATAGTAAGCGCGTTGGCAAACAGATAGCGGTTGAGGTGTGTCAGCGTCGCCGCATTTCCCCAGACGCGCGCCGTCTGACCATAAACGGTGGCGGCGACGGCATCATAGTAGCCCGGGAAACGCACCAGCTGCGCGTTTTCGTATGTCTCTTCCAGGTACTGGCGCTGCAGCGGCGTGCCTGACCAGGCGATTTGCTCGGGCATGCCGTTATTGAGAAAAAGGTCGCTGTCGGTCTTCAATCCCATCACGCTGTAATCCAGCATCCACGGGGCGCTGGCCAGCAGCGGCTGCGACTGTGACGATGGCTGGGCGACGTAAATCGCCAGCATATGCATTTCGCCCTTCAGCACCGCCTGCTGCGCGGCGCTATGACTGGGGAAGTGATAAAGCTCAATGCTGGTCTCCAGCATGCTTTGAATCAGCGACAGGTAGTCGGCGCTCAGGCCTTCGAAGCGGCGCGTATCGGTATCCATATATATCGGTGGCTGTGATTTACCGGCCACTGCGACTTTAATCACTTTATTTCGAAAGGCAGAAGAGATGGGCTCAGCCAGCTGCAGCGCGGGCTGTGCGGTATCGTAACGCGCTAAAAGCTGCAAAGGTTTGACCTGCGCCTGCAGCGCGCCGCAAAAAAAAATAAACAGGACCACGCCCGCCAGACGGATGAAATTAACAGGATTAAACACCGTGCGTTCCTGAAGAAAATAAAGTCATTAATGCCGATAAGGGAAAAGGAGTATAAAGAGATTTTTCCCGCCTGCCTGATCTAATGCCGCATTAAGGATATTTTGCGACCATTCTCGAATGTTTAACTCATTATTAACATTTGCAGTTTTTTTTAGATATTGCTTTTGCTTTGATTTCAAAAATTTCAACGGTTTATCCATAAAATGACCTTTCAAGACAATTCTTATGTGGTCCTTTCGCAGAGTTACGTCAGAATTTTCGCAGTTTTTCCGGGGCCGCTAACCGCTGCTGTCCATTCATCCGGTAAAACTACCTTTTAATTAGCGGTAATAAGTTAAACGCGTAAGCAAAATTCTAATTTGTGTTAACCTGGTGACGTTTGGTTTAAACCATTGCAGGCGATTTTCCCGGCAGCGGTCAGCGCATACTTTCAGGTCATTTTCACTGGTGTGGTTATCAGTACTGGACAAAATTGAGACTGTAATAAAGGAATAAAAGAATGGTATATGCACATAATAAACAGGTGCGTGTCGCTGTCCTTGATGATCACCCGATGGTTCGTACCGTTTTCGAGTTATGCCTGAAACACGAACCCGATATTCATCTGGTCGGGACCTGGTCTTCAAGTAATGAACTGTTTAGTCAGCTGCGCAGCACCACGGTGGATGTGCTGGTGCTGGATTTTTTGCTGGGCGAGCGGGAACTGGATGGCCTGGCCCTGGTGAAACAGCTGCGAAATCACTATCCGCAGCAAAAGATTTTGATCTCATCGTCCATGGAGAGTCCAGCGATTGTCAAAATGGTGCTGAGCGCCGGCGTTAAGGGCTTTATTGGAAAAAGCCACAATATGCAGGAGATCGTCCAGGCGATTCGTCAGGTGGCGCAGGGGCGGCTATTCCTGTCGCAGGAAGTGGCGTACGAGGTGGAAAACCTCTACGTGATGAATGAAGACGCCATCAACGAAAACCTCGATCTCTCCAGCAAAGGCAATATGTACGAGAAGGTCAAAACCCTTAGTCCGCGCGAAGTAGAAGTGGTGCGCTGTTTTCTGGATGGGCTCAGCGTGTCGCAAATTGCCGTGAAGTTTAAACGCAGCCGCAAAACCGTGAGCGGACAAAAGCAGTCGGCGCTGAAAAAGCTCGGCCTGCGCTCGGATTCGGAATTGTTTAAATACAGCCACGACCTGATGTCGGGCAGCTAATCCCTGTTTAAGGCGGTCAGGAATGGCCGCCGTCTGTTTTTCCGCCTCTCTGCATCACGTTCCCGGTAACAGCCGTTTTGTAACATCGCTTTGAGTGATGTTCGTCACAGTTTCGCCGGCCGTATCCCGCTGTGATAGCCCCCATTGCTACAGCACTGAAGGGGCTACAATGAACATTGAAACGCAATCCTGCGTCATTACCGGCAAAAAACAGGTCAGCGTCGCACAGCAGCAGGTGCAGTGGGACGGCACCGGCACGCTGGTGCGCATCACGCGCGGCGGCATCTGCGGGTCCGATCTGCACTACTATCAGGAAGGTAAAGTCGGCAGCTTCGAAGTGAAGATGCCGATGATCCTCGGCCATGAAGTGATCGGCTACGTGGTGGAGAGCGACGATCCGCAGCTCCAGCCCAACCAGAAAGTGGCGGTCAATCCCTCAAAGCCGTGCGGCAGTTGTAAATACTGCCTGCGCGAGCAGCAAAATCAGTGCACCTCAATGCGCTTTTTCGGCAGCGCCATGTATCTGCCGCACGTGGATGGCGGCTTCACGCAATACAAAGTGGTCGATAGCGCGCAGTGCGTGCCGTTTCCGCAGGAGGCAGATGACAGCGTAATGGTGTTTGCTGAACCACTGGCCGTGTGCATCCACGCCACGCAGCAGGCGGGCGATCTGAGCGGCAAAACCGTGTTCATTTCCGGCGTCGGGCCGATTGGCTGTCTGATTGCCGCCGCTGCCAAAGCCCGCGGAGCCGCGGAGATTATTTGCAGCGATATCAGTGAACGCTCGCTCAGCCTGGCACAGCAGATGGGTGCGACCGGCGTGATCCACGCGGCTAACGGTGATTTCACGCCCTACCTTGCAGATAAAGGCTTCTTTGATGTCGCTTTCGAGGCTTCCGGCCATCCATCTTCGCTGCAGCGCTGTCTCGACGTGGTGTGCGCCAAAGGCACGCTGGTACAGGTTGGCATGGGCGGCACCATTCCGGATTTTCCGCTGATGACGCTGATCGCCAAAGAGATCAATCTGGTCGGTTCTTTCCGTTTCACCCACGAATTCAACACGGCGGTTGACTGGCTGGCACGCGGCGTGGTCAATCCGCTGCCGCTGTTCAGCGGGGAGTATGACTTACAGGATATCGACGCGGCGCTGCAGTTTGCCGGTGATAAAACCCGGGCGGCGAAAGTCCAGTTAACGTTTTAAGGAGTCAGTATGAGTCAGCTATTTTCCCTGGCGGGCAAGCGTGTGCTGCTCACCGGTTCGGCGCGCGGCATCGGTTTTCTGCTGGCGCGCGGTCTGGCGGAGGCGGGCGCGGAAGTGATCATCAACGCCACCACCGAGGGCGGCGCAGAGCAGGGCGCGGCGAAACTGCGCGAGCTGGGTTATCACGCGCGGGCGAAGGCCTTCGACGTCACGCAGTCGGCGCAGGTTCAGCAGGCGGTGGAGGAGATTGAAAGTCAGTGGGGCGCGATTGATATCCTGTTGAACAATGCCGGCATTCAGCGCCGCCGGCCGTTTCTTGAGTTTCCCGAGCAGGACTGGAACGACGTGATTGCCGTCAACCAGACAGCAGTGTTTCTGGTGTCACAAACCGTGGCGAAAAGAATGGTGCAGCGTCAGCGCGGAAAAATCATCAACATCGGCTCAATGCAGAGCGAACTGGGGCGCGACACCATCACGCCGTATGCCGCCTCCAAGGGCGCGGTCACTATGCTGACGCGCGGCATGTGCGTGGAGCTGGCACGGCACAATATTCAGGTTAACGCCATTGCGCCGGGCTATTTCGTCACCGAGATGACCCAGACGCTGGCTGACGATCCGGCCTTCACCGGCTGGCTGACCAAACGTACGCCGGCCGCGCGCTGGGGCAAGCCGGAAGAGCTGATTGGCGCGGCGGTGTTCCTGGCGTCGGGCGCATCTGATTTCGTCAATGGCCATCTGCTGTTTGTTGATGGCGGTATGCGCGTCGCCGTGTAATGGCGTGGCGCGGCTGGCGTAATTGCCGGTGCGCGCCTAAACCTTAAACACCCCTCTGTCTTCCTAAGGATAATAAAAAATGCCAATAACCATAATTGTGCTGGGTGTGATACTGCTGCTGGTTCTGATGATTGTCTTCAAGGTCAATGGCTTCATTGCGTTGGTGTTTGTCTCGGCGGTGGTAGGTATCGCCGAAGGCATGACGCCACTCAATGTGATGGCCTCGATTCAGAAAGGCATTGGTTCCACGCTCGGCGGCCTGGCGATGATCCTCGGCTTTGGTGCCATGCTCGGGCGGCTGGTGTCCGATACCGGCGCTGCCCAGCGGGTGGCCACCACGCTGATTGCCGCGTTCGGTAAACAGCGGCTGCAGTGGGCGCTGGTGGTCACCGGACTGATCGTCGGTCTGGCGATGTTCTACGAAGTCGGCTTCGTACTGTTGCTACCGCTGGTGTTCACCATCGTGGCGGCAGCCGGACTGCCGCTGCTGTACGTCGGCGTGCCAATGGTGGCAGCGCTGTCGGTGACGCACTGCTTCCTGCCGCCGCATCCCGGCCCAACCGCCATTGCCACCATCTTTGGTGCCAATCTCGGCACCACGCTGCTGTACGGCTTAATCATTACCATCCCGACGGTGATCATTGCCGGCCCGATCTTCTCAAAATTCCTCAAAAGCTTCGAAAAGTCGCCGCCGGAAGGGCTGTATAACCCTAAAATTTTCACCGAAGAGGAGATGCCGGGCTTCTTTATCAGCATCTTTGCTGCAGTGATTCCGGTGGTGCTGATGGCGATTGCGGCAGTCTGCGAACTGACGATGCCGAAAGAGAATGCGCTGCGCCAGTTCTTTGAATTTATCGGCAACCCGGCGGTGGCGCTGTTTATCGCCGTGGTAATTGCGGTGTTCACCCTCGGTCTGCGCAACGGGCGCAAAATGGAGCAGGTGATGGATATGTGTGGCGATTCGATTGCCGCCATCGCCATGATCGTCTTTATCATTGCCGGCGGCGGCGCCTTTAAGCAGGTGCTGGTGGATAGCGGTGTCGGTAATTACATCGCCGATCTGATGAAAGGATCGTCGCTGTCACCGCTGCTGATGTGCTGGACGGTGGCGGCAATGCTGCGCATCGCGCTGGGATCGGCCACCGTCGCGGCGATCACCACCGCCGGCATCGTGACGCCGATCATTGCCGCTACCCATACCGATCCGGCGCTGATGGTGCTGGCGGTCGGTTCAGGCAGCGTGATCGCCTCGCACGTGAACGATCCCGGTTTCTGGCTGTTCAAAGGCTATTTCAACCTGAGCGTGGTGGAAACGCTGAAAACCTGGACGGTAATGGAAACGCTGATCTCCATCCTCGGCCTCGCCGGTGTGCTGGCGCTCAACGCCATCATTCACTAAGGCCTGCGCTTCACTGGGAGGTGAAGCGTGCTTACGCGCGGCGGCGAATCCACGAGAAACGTGACTGATAGCCGCTGTCAAAATGGGTGTTATAGCGATAGCTCGAACCCGCCTCCGCCATGCAATAAGTACACACCGCCACGCGATCAATCTGCGCCGCCGGAATGCCGCGCTGTAACAGCAGGTCCCGCGCCAGCTGAGGCAAATCAAACCATACTCCCTGATGATGCGCCTGTGCCTGAGGTCGGATTGCCTGCGGATTATGCGGCTGTTGCTGTGACCAGCTTAGCGCTGGCAGGTCCGGGCGCTGCTGCATCTGTGCGATGCGATCAACGCCCAGCTCATAGCAGCACGGGCCGATCGCCGGACCGATCGCCACCAGCAGGGATGCCGGCGTCGCGCCACCCGCCAGCAGCTGATCGAGGGCACTGCTCAGCACGCCGCCGAGCGTACCCTGCAAGCCGGCATGTACCGCCGCCACCTGATGCGTTTTCACATCGGCAAACAGCACCGGCAAACAGTCAGCGGTGTAAACCGCAACCGGCTGATGATCGTCACTGATCACCCCATCGGATTCACAACTTTTCGGCGGCCGGTTTTGCCCGGCCAGCACCACTTTTGCGCTGTGCCGCTGCTGTCCGTACGCCGCAGCGGCCGGTGCCTGCTGACCGGCAGGCTGAAAGGCATACTCCAGCCAGCGTTGACTCTCCAGCAGCGCCGAGCGCGGCCCGCGATTATCCATAAGTGTCTCCTGTGACCTGACCCCGGTTTTCCTCTGCCCACAGCTTACGTTAACTGCTACATTTTTAAAGCTTTACAAAAACTGACCATAATCACTTAAGGACGACATGATGAAAAACACCTCCTGGCTGGCCGCGGCAGGCCTGATTGCCCTGACGCTCACCGGCTGTGCCCAACCGCAAAAACAGCAGGCTCAGCAGCAACTCGGTCAGCAGTCAGTACTGGCAGTCAACTGGTTCCAGCAGTCTGGCGAGTATCAGGCGCTGAGCTGGCAGGCGTTCAACACGGCACGCATGGCGTTCGATAGCGCCCCTTCGCTCACCGGCAAACCCAAAGCGGTGATTGTTGATCTGGATGAAACCATGATCGATAACAGCGCCTACAGCGCGTGGCAGGCAAAAAACGGCCAGCCGTTCTCCGGTAAAACCTGGTCAGCGTGGACGCAGGCGCGCCAGGCGACCTCGGTGCCCGGTGCCGTCGAATTTGCCAACTACGTGAATAGCCACGGCGGCACCATGTTCTACGTCTCGAACCGCGATCAGAAAGACTACGCGGCCACGGTCGATAACCTCAACAAGCTGGGCTTCAGCGGCGTAAGCGACAAAACCGTGCGTCTCAGTACCGGCAACTCCAATAAACAGGCGCGTTTCGACGCGATTAAAAACGCCGGCTACAACGTGGTGCTGTATATCGGCGATAACCTGAATGACTTCGGCGGTGCCACCTGGCATCAGGGCAACGCCCAGCGCCAGCAGTTTGTCACGCTCAACCATCAGCGTTTCGGCACCCAGTTCATTGTGCTGCCCAATCCACTGTACGGCGACTGGGAGAGCGGCATGGCTGAAAACTACAATAAGTTAACCCCGGAACAGCAGCTGCAGGTGCGTGAATCCCGCATGAAAGCCTGGAACGGTAAATAATTCGTCAAGCGAAATAGCGCCTGCCCTGGCGGGCGCTTATCGCAGGCAGTCAGCGCCATTGATATTTACGTTTCTTTGTAATTATTATTCTGCTTATCATTTTCCCGATCTCTTACTTAATCCTTCCGCCGCCTTCAGTGAAATATCATCGCAAATAACGTTAAAACCAGCTGATAACACTATTCATAAATTTAGTAATTAGGATTTTTCTCAGCGAGCAGAGCGTAATCCACTATACCAGCGTAAAGGCGTAAAAGTTTTACGTGTATATATTTGTCAGTTCATCCGAAATGCGTTTTAAAAAATCATATTAATAGACTGATTATATTCATTTTTAATGAAATACTCGCTGATTGCGTCACTTGCATTAACTTACTTTGCCATGACATTTGCTGACACTTATTTTACATAAGGTCGCTTCTTCTGCCGGGCTGAAATATTCCTGGTGCAAATCAATTCATAAGCGTCTATAACCAATTTCTGTGAGAAAGCGCCGTATTCACCTGCCACAGAACGCTAAAACCGTGCTGCGCCATGCATTTATTTGCCCGGAAGCGCTATTTGCGGATACAGAGAGAAGATAATTGTGACGACCCTTAAACCCTTATTAGCGAAAAATCGCAGTTGGGCACTCCAGCGCCGCGAGCGTAATCCCGATTACTTTGAACAATATCTGCATCAGCAGAAACCCCACTCCCTGTGGATTGGCTGTTCCGACAGCCGCGTACCGGCAGAAGTGCTGACCGGCTCGCATCCGGGCGAGCTATTCGTGCACCGCAATATCGCCAATATGGTACTACCCGATGATGACAACTTTCTCAGCGTGCTGCAGTACGCGATTTTTTATCTCGGCGTCGAGCGCATTGTGCTGTGCGGTCACTACGGCTGCGGCGGCGTGCAGGCGGCGCTGGGTCTGCCTGCCAGCCCGTTAGCGCAGGAGGATTCGGCGCTCGCCAGGCGCATTGCCGCGCTGCGCCGCGCGTTGCAGCAAGGGCTGGTGGCCTATCACGCCAGTTCCGCGCAGGAAGAGGAGAGCAGCAAGCTAAACCGGCTGGTTGAAGCCAATGTCATCGCCCAGTTTAGCCAGCTGGTGCGCTGCGAGCCGGTGCAACAGGCCTGGCAGGCCGGACAGCAACTGGATGTATTTGGCTGCGTGTATGACCTGCAGTCCGGCCATCTGAAAGAGTTAATACAGCAATCGTCAGAGGAACCCTCATCATGAATCTGCAAACGCTTCGTCAGGATATTCCTGCTGGTCTGGTGGTGTTTCTGGTGGCGCTGCCACTGTGTCTGGGCATCGCGCAGGCCAGCGGTCTGCCGCCCTTTGCCGGTCTGCTCACCGGGGTGATCGGCGGTCTGCTGGTTACCGCGCTCAGTCCCTCGCGCTTTGCCGTGAGCGGCCCGGCGGCGGGGCTGGTGACTATTGTTGTGGCGTCAATCCAGACGCTCGGCAGCTTTTCCGCGTTTCTCACCGCGCTGATTCTGGCTGGCGTGCTGCAGTGCATGCTCGGCCTGCTGCGCGCCGGTCGTTTTATCTCACTGGTGCCAGGCAGCGTCATCAAAGGGATGCTGGCGGCCATTGGCCTGCTGTTGATTATGCAGCAGATTCCGGTGGCGCTGGGCGCAGCGAGCGATGCCGGTCTGCAGTCGCTGGTCAGCGGGGAGTTTTCGTTTTCGCTCAGCGCGATGCTGGTGGCCGGTAGCGGGCTGCTGATTCTGTGGCTGTGGACCACGCCCGCGATCAAAGCGGTTAAAGCGCTGAGCTGGATCCCCGGCCCGCTGGTGGCGGTGCTGTTTGGCTGCCTCGCCACGGTGTTGGGCGATCGCCTGTTTCCCAGCCTCGGCGAAGGCCTGCCGCGTATCGTATTGCCGGCGTTCGACAGTATGTCGGCGCTGGTGGCGGAGCTGGAAACTCCTGACTGGCTGGCGTGGCAGAATCCGTCGGTGTGGGTGGTAGCGATTACGCTGGCGCTGGTGGCCAGCCTTGAAACGCTGCTCAGCCAGGAGGCGCTGAAAAAACTGCGTCCGCAGCACCCGGCGCCGTCACCGAATAAAGAGATGTTCGCGCAGGGCATCGGTAACCTGACCGCCGGCTTGCTCGGGGCGATGCCCATTACCGCGGTGATTGTGCGCAGTTCGGTCAACGTCAGCGTTGGTGCCCAAACCAAACTGTCGATTCTGCTGCACGGCGTGCTGCTGCTGATTTGTGGCTTGTGGTTCAGCGCTCTGCTTAACGCGATTCCGCTCGCCAGCCTGGCGGCGGTGCTGCTGTATACCGGCTATAAGCTGGCAACGCCGCGCCTGTTCGTCGAACAGATTCGCATGGGCGCGCAGCAGTACGTGCCGTTTCTTGCCACCATCGGCGGTATCATTGTGTTTGGCATGCTGGCCGGGATTGGTATCGGTATCGCCACGCAGATTCTGTGCAGCATCTACCAAAGCCACCGCAACGCGCTGCAGCTTACCCGCTATGACGACCATTACGTGCTGCGCTTTCAGCAAAACCTGACCTTTATGCACAACCCGAAATTGCAGGGGCTGCTGGCGGAGATCCCGGAAAATAGCGTGGTGATTGTCGATCACGATAACGCCGAGTATATGGATCCGGACGTGAAAGCGGTGCTGCAGGATTTCGGGGATAGCGCCGGTGAGCGCGGCATCCGGCTGAGCCAGTGGCCGGTGGCGGTGAAATAACGTTCCCGCGCGCAGTCATGCAGTTTTTTTCGCCAGAATCGGATATCCCGGATATCCGATTTTTTTATTTATACGGCATAATTGCCGCTCACAGCGTCTGCCTGTTTCACTTACTGCCGGCGGGGCAGGTAGCTCGTCTCTGGCTTTCATGGCAGAGTGAGCGCCGCTCAGTCGCAGAGCAGGGCGACGAACACCCGGTTAATTAGCGAATTATCGCACGGATTTTTCAGGTTAAATGATTGCTGATGCCAGCGACGGATGGCAGCGATTTCAGGTTACAGGGTTCAGACGTATGCGCGTTAAGCTGTTTGAAGAGAATAATGTCAAAAAGAATGCTCTTTCGCTGTGTCTCATTACGCTGTTTTTCTGCTTTGTCGGCAGCCATTTGCGTATTCCCGAAGAGTTTTCCCTGTTCTGGCCGGTCAATGCGCTGATCGCTGGCTTAATGGTGCGCAACCCGTTCCTGCACACCACCTCCAGTTATCTGGTGTGCTTTGCCGCCATGATTTTCAACGATACGGTGTTTTCCGGCTGGGCGTTACCAGCGGTCACCGTCAATTTTGCCAATATTCTGTTTATTCTGGTGTCAGTGAGCATGCTGATTAAGCATCTGCAATCGCCAAGCGCAAACAGCCAGGTTTTCAACGCCATGCGCATCTTCCCGGCCTGCCTGCTCGGCGCGGCGACCTGCGCCACCTGGGGCGCCTGGGCGCAGGATATCGACTTCAACGCGCGTTTCGTGGTGGCATGGGCCGACTGGTTCAGCGAGCAGTTCTCCACCTCGCTGATGCTGCTGCCGGTAATGCTGACGCGTCCGCTGCGCAGCGTGCCGCTTCCGACGCTGCTGCACCCGGCGAAGCTGCTGCCGCTGCTCGCCGTGGTGTTGTCGCTCACGGTAGGAGCACTGATTGGTGGCGCGGGCAGCCTGACTTTCCCGGTGCCGGCGCTGATCTGGTGTGCCATTGTCTTACCGATTCCGATCACCAGCCTGGTGATTTTGTTCACCGGCATCACCGAGATCGTGCTGGTCTCGCACGGCGTGATGAATATTCAGGGCGATGATTCGCTGCTGCCCATCAGCCATCTCACTTCTGCACGGCTGGGCGTGGCGACTGTCGCGCTCAGCCCGCTGCTGGTCGCGGTGAGCATGGACGCCATTCGTCAGCTCAATCACCGGCTGGCGCTGCGCGCCAATTACGATTTCCTCACCCAGCTGCTGTCGCGCTCCGGCCTGTATGAAAATCTGCGCCAGCAGCCGTTTTCCCTGCAGCGCGAAGCCGGCGTAATCATGCTGGATGTCGACTACTTTAAAGCCATTAACGATAATTTCGGCCACGATGCCGGCGATGGCGTGCTGGAGGAGATTGCGCGCCGCGTGCAGCACGTGGTCGGCAGTCGCGGTTTGGTGTGTCGCTTCGGTGGTGAAGAGTTCGTGGTAGTGGTGTTTGATTACACCCATAGCCAGCTGTTTCAGCTGGCCGAAGTGATTCGTCAGGCAATGGTGAAAGAGAAGTTCTGGATTCAGGGCAACACCGTGACCGTGACGGTCAGCCTCGGCCTGGCGCGCGGCGGTGCGGTTAACGAGCGTGAATGGCCGGGGGTGATCAACCGCCTGGTGTCAGCGGCGGATAAACACCTTTACGTTGCCAAGCGCAACGGCCGCAATCAGACCTCACCGGCAATCGCGCCGCGCAGCATGGCGCATGACGTGGCCTGAGCCACGCCATCGCAGGTTACACGCTGCTTTTCAGCTGGCTGGATTGCTGATGACGCTGCTGCGCCAGCTCAATCAGGCGGGTGATCAGATCGCTGTAGCTCAGGCCGGCCGCCTGCCACAGTTTGGGATACATGCTGATGTTGGTGAAGCCGGGTAAGGTATTCACTTCGTTGACAATAATGTCGCCCGTATCGGTGAGGAACACATCGACGCGCGCCATGCCAAAGCACTCCAGCGCCTGGAACGCGGTAATCGCTACAGCCCGAATGGCCTCGCTGGCTTCCGCACTGATGTCAGCCGGTACCACCACCTGCGCGCCGCTCTCGCTGATATATTTGGTGTCATACGAGTAGAAGGCGTCGTGCACCACAATTTCACCGCACGGGCTGGCTTCTGGCGCCTCGTTACCCAGCACCGCGCACTCAATCTCACGGCCACTGATGCCCTGTTCAATCAGGACCTTGCGGTCAAAGCGGAACGCCAGATCCAGCGCCGCGTCGAATTCGTCCGGCTGCGTCACTTTGCTCACCCCAACGGATGAACCCTGATTGGCTGGCTTGATAAACAGCGGCAGGCCAAAGCGCGCAATCACCGCCTGCACATCCAGCGCCGCGCGCTGCGTCTGGGTGACGCTCAGCCACGGCGCCACTTTCAGGCCGGCATCGCGCAGCAGGCGTTTGGTGAAATCTTTGTCCATGCTGACCGCGGAACCCAGCACATCCGACCCGACAAACGGCAGATTGGCCATGCGCAGCAGTCCCTGCAGCGAGCCATCTTCGCCCAGCGTGCCGTGCACAATCGGGAAGATGACATCCAGCTGCGACAGCGGCTGCGCCTGCTGCCGCGTAATCAGCTGCTCCGCGCGGCTGCCGGGCACCAGCGCCACGCTTTCACCGGAGCGGTTCAGGGCAATCAGCGCCGGATTGTCGGCGTTGAGCAGAAAGCCTGAAGCGTCATTGAGATGCCACTCGCCCTGTTTGTCGATCCCCAGCAGCACCACGTCGTATTTGTTTTTATCGATCGCCTCAAGAATATTTTTGGCCGACTGTAACGACACTTCATGTTCAGCCGACTTGCCGCCAAATACGATACCTACCCGCTGTTTTGCCATTGCTCTTTGTCCGGTTGCAGTAAAGCGAGCAGCTAAGATAACACGCCCAGGACAGCGCTCAACAGCGCCGCGATTATTCTGCAATCGTTCGGTCGCCAGACCGCATTCAGTCGGGCTTTGCCCACTTTATTCATAAATATTCTCCACCGTTTGAGACAAGTCTTGGACGGCCTGAAAGCTGCCTTCTGTCAGAATTTTCCCAATTCAAAGAAAAGTCTGCGGTGGACGATGCGTCCACCGTTTTTTGTCAGGTTTACAGGAGTCGGGAAATGATGGACCAGAAGCAGAATGCCGTGGAGCAGGATGCGCGTTCTGTTGCTCGTATCGAAACCACCGTGGATGACACGCTGTTAAAAAGCGTGGCGTGGATTTGCAAACACTACAAACGCGAGAAGAGTGAAGAGGCGCTGGTCGCCGGTCTGCCAAAAGCGACGCTGCTGTCGCCGTCGCAGGCGATGACCGCTCTGGAGAACGCTGGCATTACCGGCGGCATGGTCGAACGCCGCCTGCAGGATCTGCCCGAGCAGCTGATGCCGATGATACTGCTGCGGCAGAACGGCGGCGGCTGCATTGTGCTGTCGCGGCGCATTCACACCAATGAGGAGAATCAGCGCGAGCTGCGCTTCCAGCTGATCATGCCGGAGGTGAGTGATAAAGCGGTGGAGATGAGCCTGGCGGAGCTCAACGAGATTTACGCCGGCTTTGCGGTGATGGCGAAACCGGCGGCGGTACTGGATGAGCGCGCCAGTGAAATGCTGCCGGAGGTCAAAGGTCACTGGCTGTTCAGCACCCTGTGGCGCTACCGCCGTTACTACCGCAGCGCCGCCATTGCCGCCGTGCTGATCAACGTACTGGCACTCTCCAGCATCTTCTTCACCATGAACGTCTACGATCGCGTGGTGCCGAACCAGGCGTTTGTTACGCTGTGGTCGCTGGCGATTGGCGTCACCATCGCCATGATCTTCGAAGCCATTACCCGCTTTGTGCGGGCACATCTGCTGGACATGGCGGGCAAAAAGGCCGACCTGGTGCTGGGCAGCATGCTGTTCCGTCAGGCGTTGTCGATCCAGATGGAGCACAAACCGGCCTCATCAGGCACTTTCGCCAACCAGATCCGTGAATACGAATCGGTGCGTGATTTTGTTGCCTCGGCGACGCTGGCGGCGATTTCGGATCTGCCGTTTATCCTGATGTTCGTCGGCGTGATCTTCTTTATCAGCGGTCCGCTGGCGATTATTCCGTTGATGATGATCCCGCTGATCATCATCGTCAGCGCCGCGATCCAGTGGCCGCTGGCGCGCATCATGAAAGAGAACCTGCGCGATGCGTCGCTGAAACAGGGCGTGCTGATCGAGTCGGTTGAAGGCATGGAAACGCTGAAAGCCGTGGGCGGTGAAGCGCATATGCAGCGCCGCTGGGAGAACTTCAGCGCGCTGCAGTCGGCTAACTCAATGAAGTCAAAACGCTATTCGACGCTGGCAACCGGTGTGGTGACCTTTCTGCAGCAGTTTCAGACCGTGATGCTGGTGGTAGCCGGGGTTTATCTGATCAACGCCGGCACCTTCACCATGGGTGCGATGATCGCCACCGTGATGCTGGCCAGCCGCGCCACCGGCCCGCTGGGTCAGGTGATTGGTCTGGCGGTGCGTTATCAGCAGGCCAAAGCGGCGCTGACCTCGCTGAATAAGCTGATGGAGATGCCGGTCGATCGCGACAGCAGCAAAACCTACCTGACCGATCCGCCGCTGACCGGCGAGATCTCCCTCAGCAATGTCAGCTTCTCTTATCCGGCACCGCCGATGAAGCCCAATCCGGAAATCCTCAAAGACATCTCGCTGACTATCAAGGCCGGTGAGCGCGTGGCGATTCTTGGCCGCATCGGCAGCGGTAAATCAACGCTGTTACGCGTGATGGCGCGTCTGTATCAGCCGGTGAAAGGGCAGATCTCCGCTGACGGACTCGATGTTAACCAGATCGATCCGGCCGACTGGCGCAAAGCGGTGGGCTTCGTCAGCCAGGATGCGCGCCTGTTCTACGGCACGCTGCGCGAGAACGTGATGATTGGCCGGCCGGATGCCACCGCGAATGAACTGCTGCGCGTGCTGAATCTGACCGGTCTCGATCACGTGGCGGCGCGCCATCCAAGCGGCATCAACCTGTCGGTCGGCGAGGGTGGTGAAGGGCAGTCGGGCGGTCAGCGTCAGTTAGTAGCGCTGGCGCGAACTCTGCTGACGCGGCCCAAAGTGCTGCTGATGGATGAACCGACCAGCGCCATGGACAGCATGACCGAAAGCCAGTTCCTCGCCCATCTGCGTCGCGCCAGCGAAGGTCACACGCTGATCGTTGTGACGCATCGTCCGTCAATTCTGGCGCTGGTCGACCGCATCATCGTGGTTGAGGAAGGAAAAATTGTCGCGGATGGCCCGAAAGAGCAGGTGCTGGCCGCGCTGGAAGGTAAAGGTAAAACCCGCCAGCCGCCGCGTCAGGCGGTAGAGCAGGCGGCGCGCGCACCCGCGCCGGCTAACGATGCTTCGGCAACGTCAGAGCCCGCCGTCGCCGCGGCAGAGGAGGCCGCAGTATGATCAAGTTAATGCCATGGCGCAGCCGCAGCAAAAATCTCTCCGCTGCGGATGCCGAATTCATGAATGACGTGCAGGCGTCCCTGCTGTCGCAAACCACGCCGGGATCGAAACTGGTGATGTGGATCATCATCGCGGTGATTGGCATCGGTCTCACCTGGGCAAACTATGCGCGGGTGGAGGAGATCACCAAAGGCGACGGAAAAGTGATTTCCCGCAGCCGCGAGCAGGTGATTCAGAGTCTGGAAGGCGGCATTCTCGCCGAAATGAATGTGCGTGAAGGCACGGTGGTCAACCGGGGCGACGTCCTGCTGAAAATCGATCCGACGCGTGCGCAATCAAGCTATCGTGAGGCGCTGAGCAAGGTGATTGGCCTGAAGGGCAGCATTGCGCGTTTGCGTGCCGAAGCCTACGCGCAGCCGCTGACATTTGACGAGCAGGTGAAGAGCGATCCCGCCGTGGTGGCGCAGGAGACCAAAGCCTATGAATCACGCAAGCGCGCGCTGAACGACAGCATTAACTCACTGCAGCGCAGCTATGCCCTGTCGATGCGTGAAATTCGCCTGGCGGAGCCGCTGGCGGCGAAAGGATTGCTGTCTGAGGTCGAGCTGCTGCGTATGCAGCGCCAGGCGAACGACATCCAGGCGCAGATTGTTGAGCGGCGTAACCGTTACCAGTCTGATGCCAACACCGAACTGGCGCGGCTGGAGCTGGAACTCAGCCAGGTAAGCGAAAACCTGATTGGCCGCGCGGACGTGGTCGAGCGCACCACCATTACCGCACCGGTGCGCGGCACGGTGAAAAACGTGCGCGTTAATACCATCGGCGGCGTGATTCAGCCCGGTGAGCACATCCTGGAAATCGTGCCGCTGGAAGAGCAACTGCTGGTGGAGGGCAAAATCCGTCCTTCTGATGTCGCCTTCCTGCGTCCGGGGCTGCCGGCCAAAGTGAAAATCACCGCCTACGACTTCGCCATCTACGGTGGACTGGATGGCCATGTGGAATACATCAGTCCGGATACGCTGAAAGACGATCAGAAAGCCGCTTCCGGCCGACCGGATGACACCTATTACCGCGTGTTGATCCTCACCGATAAAAGCACGCTGCACGCAGGCAACAAAGATCTGCCGATCATTCCCGGCATGGTGGCCACGGTGGAAATCCGCACCGGCGAGAAAACCATCCTTGATTACCTGCTGAAGCCGGTACTTAAGGCGAAAGAAGCCTTCCGCGAGCGTTAATAACCATGAAAAATAATAATATGCACCGTCGCGCAGCGGCGCGGCGCCTCTCTTTGCTTGCCGGTTGCATTACGGTCATGATGGCCCCGGCCATCAGCGTAATGGCCGATTCGACCAGTGAACTGATGATGTTTGCCGAGATGAGCGGACATCGCCCGGCCGCCCCCGCTGCGGCACCGGTACGTAGCGCGCCGGTACAGCGCGTGCCCGTTGCGCCAGTCCAGCGCTTTGCAACCGCGCCGGCACCGCAACCGATGTTTACGCAACCTCAGGCCGCGCCGGTTGCACCACCGGTCGCCGCGCCACGCGCTCAGCCGGCACCAGCGCCGGCACCTTCACCGGCCCCAGCGCCAGCAGCGCCGATTGCACCACCGCCGGTGCAGCCGGTACAGGGCGGCGGTTTTCTGACGGAGGAGCAGCGCCAGCCGGAACCCAGGCAGACGAATCCGCTGCTGAAATCGGTACGCACTTTCAACCCACAGCAGCCTGCGCCGGTGCCGGTGAATGAAGCAGAAGTAAAAGCACAGAGCGAGTTCAGTTATGTCAGTCCGCCAGTAGCGGAAACCAGAACCACTGCCGCCGATGCCGCCGTGGCGCGTTCACCGGTCAGCCTGAGCGGCGCAGTGGATGAAACCGTGGCTGAATCCGAGCTGCGGCAGAAATTCCTCTCGGCCGCGCGCATCACCTGGCGCATCAGCCCGGCGCTGAAATCGTCCGTGGCGCAGACCGATGCCGCCGCCGCCAGCGTGGATGAGGCGAAAGGGCAGCGCTGGCCGCAGCTGGATGTCAGCGCCAGCTCGGCGACCAAAGAGTTTGGTGGCGGGGTAAAAAGCGACGGTAGTCAGAGCAACGTGCCGGCGCTCGGCGTGTCGATGGCGACCAACCTGATTGATTTCGGTCAGACCAGCCGCACCATCGAGAGCCGCGAAGAGCGCGTGACCTCGGCGCAGCAGGCGGCGCAGGCGCAGCGTGAAGAGCTGGCGATGCAGGTCAGCAACGCGCTGATTGAGTGGAACAAGCAGCAGCGGATCATTGCCATCAGCCAGCAGTACGTGGCGCGCATGACCGAACTGACCACCATGCTGAGCGGCATTGTGCAGTCAGATACCGGTCGTCGCAGCGAGCTGACGCAGGCCAAAGGCCGATTGCTGCAGGCGCAGAGTTATCTGGAGAATGCCGAGTCGCGCGCGCGCGATGTCGAAATCACGCTGAACCGCCTGATGGGCAACAGTCGCGTGACGCTGCCAGCCAGCGATCGCTGGGCGATGAATTTTGGCGATCTCAATCGTCAGCTGGCCAGCCTGGATTATCATCCGCTGATCCTGCGCGCCAATGCGGAAACACGAGCGGGGTTTAAAGAAGCGGAGGCGATTAAAGCTTCCGGCCTGCCAAAACTCAACTGGACGGTAACCAAAAGCACGCGTGAGGATCAGCTCGGTCGCCAGCAGGCGTGGCAAACCGGCATCAACGTTAGCTGGGGCCTGTTCCGCGGTGGTTCAACTAACGCGCAGGAGATTGCGGCGATTAAACGCGCCGAAGCCAGCCGTCAGCAGGTGCAGGAGCAGCGACGCGACCTGGAAAATCGCGTGCGCGCCGCCAGCCAGGATGCACATTCGATGGCCGATCGCGCCGCGCTGTATAAGAGTCTGATTGTCGAGTCTGACCGCATCCGCAAAGACTTTTTCGATCAGTGGTATCACCTCGGACGCCGCTCGCTGCTGGATGTCCTGAGCGCCGAGAGCGATCTGTATAACAACCAGGTGAGCGAAGTGAGCAATCGCTTTGACAGCTACGCGGCGATCATTCGCGGCTACTCCAGCGCCGGCATCCTCAGCCGCTGGCTCACCACCGGACGTTAAGCGTCAGCGCGCTGTGGCGGGTTAGCCGGTACCAGAAATAGCAGCGCAAACGGGATGGCAGCGAACAGCAGCAGTGCCGTAACGGCGCTGCTGCTGTAGAGCTGCGCAAAGAGTATCGCCCCGCCAATTTGCCCAATCGCCAGCGTCAGAAACGCCGCCGCCACGCCAGAGGCCGCATTCTGTGGCGTGGCAGCGGCACCCGCGACCAACAGAATACCCGACAGCGTGACGTATCCCGCACCGCACAGTGCCGCCGCCGGTACCAGCCAGTAGCTAAAGTGGGTGAGCACCGCCAGCAACAGCAGTGGTACGGCCATCGCCAGCTGCGCCAGCCAGTACACCTGACGCATACCGATGCAGCGTGCCAGCGGGCCGGTCAGCGCGCCGAGAATGCCGGCCGCGCCGCTAACCAGCCACAGCATACTGGCCTGGCCTTCGTTCAGGTGGCTGTGCTGGCGCAATATATCCGGTCCAAAACACCACCATGCCGCGCTGGCGACACCGCTAAGAAAAGCGATGATGATCACCCGCTGCAGCGCATGATTGTGCAGCCGATCGCGCCAGCCAACCGGCGATCTCTGTGGATCGGCACGCCCGGCGGGCAGGCAATAGCGTGCCAGCAGCAGGCTGATTAACGCCAGCACGGCAAAACAGCAGCAGGCTGCGCGCCAGCCGCCGGGCACCAGCATAAAAATGGGCACTGACACAATAATGCCCGCGCCGGTGCCGGCGTTAATGAACGTGTTAGCGGCGGTTTGCCGCGACGCGTCAATTTGCCGGCTCACGGCACTGGCGAGCGCCGGGGAAGCCAGTCCGGCACCGAGACCGGCGATAAACAGCCCACCGGCAATCAGCCATGTGCTGCCGGCAGCGGCCAGCAGCAGTAAGCCGAGCATGGCCGTCAGCGCTGCCAGCATGGCGGTGCTGCGCACGCCCCAGCGCGCCAGCAGCAGCGTGGCGCCGGGCGTGGCCAGGCAGTAAGCCAGATAGCTGCAGGCGGCCAGCATGCCCGATGCGCGCGGGCTGAGGCTGATCTGCTGCGCCACCTGCGGCATCATCATTCCCCAGGCAAAACGCGCCAGTCCGTAGGTCACGGCGATCAGCATGAAGCCGCTCAGCGTCAGGCGGAGTGAGGCTTTCATGACGTATTCGCCATCAGTTGCTCAGCCGCCAGACGCGCATTGACCGCGGCCTGCGGACCGTCAATCAACCCGGCCATAATCGCCCCTTCAAACAGTATCCAGATGGCATCGGCTAGCGCTGACGGCGAATTTTGGTGCGAGTGCGCCAGGCAGGCACGGATATAGCCGCGCTGCCAGTAACGATAATCCAGCGCC
>NZ_SDFT01000249.1:0-3917 GCF_004916815.1 Pantoea sp. R102 | reverse complement strand
CGCAGCGCGCGCTGCGGTTGCACGGTGTGGTTCATCGCTGCTCCTTCGCTCTGCCCACCAGCTTACGCCGCTTTGCGCAGCTTCAAAGCAAAGGTGTTGAAATCCTGAATCTGCATTCCAGTGTGATCGCTAGCACGCTAAGCGCTTAATGCGTATGATGAAGCGCCACGAAAACAGGAGCCTGACATGCCCACCGTGCTATCTGCCTGCTGGCGCTATCTGCGCGCCTTTGCCATCGTCTATGCCGCGCTTTACGCCGGCAACGGCCTTGCCGCCCTGCTGCCATTTACCATTCCTGGCAGCATCCTTGGCATGCTGTTGCTGTTTGCCCTGCTGGCGCTGCAGATTATCCCGGTAACGTGGGTGAAACCCGGCTGTCAGCTGTTGATCCGCTACATGGCGCTGCTGTTTGTACCGATCAGCGTTGGCGTGATGGGCTACACCGATATCCTCAGCGCACAGTTTGGCCCGATTGTCGTCTCCTGTATGGTCAGCACCCTGCTGGTGTTGCTGATTGTCGGCCTGAGCGCCGAGCGCCTGCAGCGTCCGAAGGAGTCCGGCCATGAGTGACGCCTGGTGGTCACTGCCGCTTACCGTGGTGGCGTATCTGCTGGCACGCCGTCTGGCAGCCAGAATCAACCTCTCCATCGTCAATCCGCTGCTGGTGGCCATGGCGATCATTATTCCACTGCTGCTGCTGACGCACCTGCCCTACGCGCGCTATTTTGCCGGCAGCGCGCTGCTTAATCAGCTGCTGCAGCCCGCCGTGGTGGCGCTGGCGCTGCCGCTGTATGAGCAGATGCACCAGATTCGCGCGCGCTGGAAAACCATCATTAGCGTCTGCTTTATCGGCAGCATTACCGCCATGGTGTCCGGCACGGCGATCGCGCTGTGGATGGGGGCGACTCCGGAAATCGCAGCCACCATCCTGCCGAAGTCGGTGACCACGCCCATCGCCATGGCAGTGTCGGGCTCGCTACACGGTATTCCCGCCATCAGCGCCATTTGTGTATTGATTGCTGGCGTGCTGGGCGCGGTGTTTGGTCACATGCTGCTGAATCTGTTTAAAGTGCGCAGCAAGTCCTCACGCGGGCTGGCGATTGGCAACGCGTCACATGCGCTCGGCACCGCGCGCGCCGCGGAGATTGACTATCAGGAAGGCGCCTTCAGCTCACTGGCGCTGGTAATCTGCGGCATCATCACCTCGTTACTGGCGCCTTTCATTTTTCCTTTGCTGATGCGCTTACTGGGGTAAAACTTGCGAGAGATCTCGCAAAGTTGAAACAAGCCAATCAGCTTGCATTGTCATAGCGACATGGATCACATATAAACCTTGAGGCGGCGCTTCGCCGCTGACGAGTTAATGAGGCCATAACATCATGCATGCACGATTCACTTCCGCTTTCTCTGCCCTGCCCGCTACGCTGCAGAGCGCGCTTCAGCCGTTGCTGGACGCCGCTGATTTTCACGGCGTGCTGCGACCGCAGGAGGTGACTCAGCTGCAACAGGCAACCGGTCTGGATGATGATGCGCTGGCACTCGCACTGCTGCCGATTGCCGCCTGTTGTGCCGTGGCACCGGTTTCGCACTTTAACGTGGGCGCTATTGCGCGCGGCATCACTGGCCACTGGTACTTCGGTGCCAACATGGAGTTTTTACATGCGCCGCTGCAGCAAACGGTCCACGCCGAGCAGAGCGCAGTCACGCATGCCTGGCTGCGGGGCGAAGCGCAGCTGGCGACCATTACCGTCAACTACACGCCGTGCGGGCACTGCCGCCAGTTTATGAATGAACTGAATAGCGGTACGGCGATTCGCATCAGCCTGCCGGGCCGCGCGGTCAGCACGCTGGCCGACTATTTACCCGATGCCTTTGGCCCGGCCGATCTCAATATCAGTGAACGGCTGCTGACGCCGGTCGACCACGGTTTCCTGCCGCAGGGCGATGCGCTGCAGCAGGCCGCGATTGATGCCGCCAGCCGCAGCCATGCACCTTACAGCCAGAGTTATAGCGGCGTGGCGTTGCAGAGCCGCAGCGGCCAGATTTACCCCGGGCGCTATGCCGAAAATGCCGCTTTCAACCCGAGCCTGCCGCCATTACAGGCCGCGTTGATTCTGATGAATATGCACAACGAAGCGCTGGAGGAGATTCAGCAGGCAGTGCTGGCAGAAAGCGCCGACGCCACGCTGAGCCAGTTTGATGCCACGCGCACCACCCTCGCCGCGCTCGGCTGCAGCAATTTCTCAGTTACTTTAGTTTCGAAACCAACAGTTTAGTGATCCTTTTACCGCTTTTGTGACCTTCTATTAACAAAAGCTGTACATCTGCAGGAATTTTCATAGGATCGGGCGCCAGAACTTCACAATAAACGGGTCTGGCGTTACCTTCTTGCTGGCGACACGTCAGAAAACACTGCAACCGGAGCAAACACTGCATGGAACTCGAGTACGAAAGTAAACGTCCGCTGTATATTCCTTACGCGGGTCCGATCCTGCTGGAATTTCCGCTGTTGAACAAAGGCAGCGCCTTCTCGCTGGAAGAACGTAATGAATTTAACCTCAATGGCCTGCTGCCAGACGCCGTAGAAACCATCGAAGAGCAGGCCGAGCGCGCCTGGCGTCAGTTCCTGGACTTCAAAAACAATAACGACAAGCACGTCTACCTGCGCAACATCCAGGACACCAACGAAACGCTATTCTATCGCCTGCTGGACAACCACCTGGAAGAGATGATGCCGATCATCTACACCCCAACGGTTGGCGCGGCCTGCGAGCACTTCTCAGAAATCTACCGTCGCGCGCGCGGGGTGTTTATCTCCTATAACAACCGCGACCGCATTGAAGACATGCTGCAAAACGCCACCAAGCAGAATGTCAAAGTCATCGTGGTCACCGACGGTGAGCGTATTCTCGGCCTCGGCGACCTGGGCATCGGCGGCATGGGCATTCCTATCGGTAAGCTGTCGCTGTACACCGCGTGCGGCGGCATCAGCCCGGCCTACACCCTGCCGGTGGTGCTGGATGTCGGCACCAATAATCAGCAACT
This sequence comes from Pantoea sp. R102, assembly GCF_004916815.1. NCBI lineage: Bacteria > Pseudomonadati > Pseudomonadota > Gammaproteobacteria > Enterobacterales > Erwiniaceae > Pantoea > Pantoea sp. R102. Next base: position 872 of record NZ_SDFT01000249.1, on the reverse strand, counting down.
GCTGAACGATCCGCTCTACATGGGCTGGCGCCATCCGCGCATCACCGGCGAAGAGTATGAAGCCTTCGTTGATGAATTCATTCAGGCGGTGAAGCGCCGCTGGCCAAATGTGCTGCTACAGTTTGAAGATTTCGCGCAGAAAAACGCCATGCCGCTGCTGGAGCGTTACCGCGATGAGATCTGCTGCTTCAATGATGATATTCAGGGCACGGCCGCTGTCACGGTGGGCACGCTGATCGCCGCCAGCCGCGCCGCAGGCAGCCGTCTGTGCGAGCAGAAAGTGGTGTTCCTCGGTGCCGGTTCCGCCGGCTGCGGTATTGCCGAGCAGATCGTCGCACAGATGAAATCCGAAGGCCTGAGCGATGATGAAGCGCGCGCGCGCGTGATGATGGTAGACCGTTTCGGCCTGCTCACTGACAAATTGCCTAACCTGCTCGATTTCCAGAGCAAGCTGGTGCAGAAGAGCGACAATCTGAAAGACTGGGATGTCACCAGCGATTCGATCTCACTGCTCGACGTGGTGCGTAATGCCCAGCCGGATATCCTGATCGGCGTTTCCGGCCAGCCGGGACTGTTCACCGAAGAGATCATTCGCGAGATGCACAAGCACTGCAAACGCCCGATCGTGATGCCGCTCTCTAACCCGACCTCGCGCGTGGAAGCAACGCCGGCAGATATCATCGCCTGGACCGACGGTGACGCGCTGGTCGCCACCGGCAGCCCGTTTGCACCGGTCACCTGGAAAGGCAAAACCTACCCGATTGCCCAGTGCAACAACTCCTATATCTTCCCGGGTATCGGTCTCGGCGTGATCGCTGCCGGCGCCACCCGCGTAACGGATTCGATGCTGATGACCGCCAGCCGCGCGCTGG
>NZ_SDFT01000248.1:0-1823 GCF_004916815.1 Pantoea sp. R102 | reverse complement strand
CTGCATTTTCCCTGGCACACCGCTGGTGGCACTTTTCGCCACTTTACGGAACAGCACCAGGAACACCAGTCCCAGTACAACAGAGAAAAACATGGAGTCCAGGTTTAACGTCCAGAACGTTGCTGGCGCGTCGTGTGCATTCACCAGCTCGAAAGTACGCAGGTCCATCTGAAGATGTGTCAGATGATGACCTATGTATTCCTGCGGCGTTGAGATCTCTCCTGCGGCCATGATGCCTCTTACCCTTTGTTGTTAATTACAGCCGGCGCGACGATTTGTACCACCAGCACCGATAACCAGGTGATTGCGAGTGGCCAGAAGACCGCTCCAAATCCACCTAACGCCACAACGAGAAAAACAACGGTGGCAAACACCTTGAGCACTTCACCAAAGGCGAAGCTCCAGGCGACACGCCCTTTTGCCGGAGTTTGATCCTGCAGGCGCCAGGCTAAAAACATAAACAGTACGTTTGGCAGCCAGGCTGCCGCACCACCCGCGATGGCAGAGGCGCCCCAGGTGACATCTTTCAGGGCAAACAGCGCACCGATTACGACAAAGGTCACCAGCTGGATCACCAGCACGGTTCGGGCTAATTTCACACTGTAAAGAGACACTGACATGACGCTTAACTCTCCTGCCCCGAACGGGGTATGTCGCGTGTCGTATAAGACTGCCTTTACTCTTTTGAGTCAAGCAGCAAAAGCCGTGCAAATTATACGGGCCGCACCTGCGATTTCAATCGGTAAGTAGCGAAAAGGTGAACAATTATTTAAATTTCTTTCTGGAGGGCTATTTTTCAAAACATCCGCTTCGGCCTGCCTGACGAAACAGGCTTGAAATTGCCCGGCAGACTTGCTTTTAAAGCGTGCTTCAGATCACATTATAAGCACCCCCGGCAGCGATAATTTGCTTTTTAACCCCTGCCGCGCAATTAATCAAACCCGTAATTTACTTTTCTATCAGTGAGATAGAATTATTGTTCCAGGATTAGCGCCAGATTTTCGATAAAAACACTCTATTGACATCACCCACCGCAATAAAAACGTAAAACTGATATTACGTCCGCCGATTTATTGCAGAGTTATATTTTCCGCCGTGATTATTCGGCACAGTAAATACAGCGGTTAAAGTGATGTAACTGATAATGAAATGTGAATTATTCGTTAAATGTAACAGAGGTTTTCGGATAATTTCCGCGGCGGATGTTAACCTGCTTCCCCTGCCCTGTTGAATAAAAGCGTTTATCGTGACGCGTTCAACCGCTGTTTTTTTAGCCGGCTGCTGCGCTAAGCCAAACGGCATGAATCACGATAAATCCACACCGTTTGCGCGACTATTGCCGCCTGATCACCACCAGATGACGCTCACCTTCCAGTTCCGGCACCCGCAGTGGCTCAATTTTTTCGATGGCGAAGCCGGCAGGCAGCGCGGCAATTTCGTCATCCGGCCTGACGCCTTTCAGTGCATAGAAGTGGCCTGTCGCGCCCGGCAGATGATGACACCAGTTCAGCATGTCCTCCAGCGACGCGAAGGCGCGGCTGATCACCCCGTCAAACGGCGGCTCAGCCGGGAACTCTTCCACCCGGCTCTGCACCGGCGTGACGTTAGTAAGCCCTAACTCATGTTGCACCTGACGCAGGAAACGCACGCGTTTCCCGAGGCTGTCCAGCAGCGTAAAGTGCGCCTGCGGGCGGACAATCGCCAGCGGGATCCCCGGCAGGCCCGGTCCGGTACCGACATCAATAAAGCGCTCACCCTGCAGGTGGGGTTCTACCACGATGCTGTCGAGAATGTGGCGCACCAGCATCTGCTGCGGATCGCGC
>NZ_SDFT01000247.1:0-7316 GCF_004916815.1 Pantoea sp. R102 | reverse complement strand
TCAAGCGCGCGGCGGCGATCGGCCGCGTGTACGAGGATCTTCGCCAGCATCGGATCGTAAAACGGTGAAACTTCCATGCCGCTCTCTACACTGCTGTCGATGCGCAGCGTAGCGTGATCGAGCGCCGTCGGGAACTGCACGTGGCTGAGCAGTCCGGCGCTTGGTTGAAACTGCTTCGCCGGATCCTCAGCGTACAGCCGCACCTGAATGGCATGGCCCTGCGCCACCGGTTGCAGCGTCGCCAGCGGCGGCAGGCGCTGCTGCGCCAGTTCGACCATCCAGCGCACCAGATCCACGCCGTACACCAGTTCAGTGACGCCATGCTCAACCTGCAGGCGGGTATTCACCTCCAGGAACCAGAATTGCTGGCTGACCTCATCATAGACATACTCCACCGTCCCGGCGCTGCGATAGTTAACCGCGCGCGCCAGCCGTACGGCGGTGGCCTGCAACTGCGCGCGCACCGCATCGCTGAGCCGCGGCGCGGGGGTCTCCTCCAGCACCTTCTGATTACGGCGCTGCGCCGAGCAGTCGCGTTCGCCCAGCGCAATCACGTTGCCGTGGCCATCGCCAAAAATCTGTACTTCGATATGGCGCGCCCGGGCAATAAATTTCTCTAAGAAGACGCCATCGTCGGCGAAGTTGTTACCAGCCAGACGCTTCACGCGGGTAAAGGCGTCTTCCAGCTCGTCCGCGCTGTTGCAGCGCTGCATGCCGATGCCGCCCCCGCCGGCGGTGCTTTTCAGCATCACCGGATAGCCAATCTGTTGCGCGGCAGCCTGAGCCTGCTGCAATGAGGTCAGCAGGCCGCTGCCCGGCAGCAGCGGCACCGCGTTCTGCTCAGCCAGTTCACGTGCGCGATGTTTCAGGCCAAACGCCAGCATCTGCGCCGCGTCCGGTCCGAGAAAATGCAGGCCCGCCGCTTCGCAGCGCGTGACGAACTCCGGTTTTTCACTGAGAAAGCCATAGCCCGGATGCAGCGCCTGTGCGCCGCTCTGCGCGGCAATCGCCAGCAGTTTGTCCTGGTTGAGGTAAGTGTCGCGCACCTGGCCCTCGCCCAGCGACCAGGCTTCGTCGGCCAGCCGCACGTGGCGCGCGTGGCGATCGGCTTCGGCATAGACGGCAATCGCCCGGATATTCATGGCCTGCAGGGTACGGATAATGCGCACGGCAATCGCGCCACGGTTGGCAATCAATACGCGATCAATCATGACTGAATACTCTTATTGCGGCAGGTCGTCCTGCACCAGCTGTGACGGCGTATAACGGGTCGTCCCGTTGCGTCAGAGAATCACCACACGCTGACGGCAATCGGCGTTGGGTTGTAACCGTTACAGGGATTGTTGAGCTGCGGACAGTTGGAGATCAGCACCAGAATGTTCATCTGCGCCACCATCTCAACATATTTACCCGGCGCGGAGATGCCATCGGCAAACGTCAGGCCGCCGTCGTGGGTCACCGGCACATTCATGAAGAAGTTAATGTTGTGCGTGATATCGCGGCGCGTCAGGCCAGACTCCGGATGCGCGGCGACCGCCAGCATCCAGCTGTCACGGCAGGAGTGCATGTGGCGCTTTTCGAGGTCATAACGCACCGTATTACTCTCGCACGAGCAGGCGCCGCCGAGCGTATCGTGACGGCCACAGGTATCGGCGGTGATGGTCAGCATCGGCCGATCAAGATTAGAACGCAGCACGCTGCCGGCCGTGAGAAACACGTTGTGCTGGCCGCGCAGCGTCTCGCTCATGCTGTAGCGCTCGGCGGTATCGTCGGCGTTGAAAAACAGCGTATCCGCCGCCTGATTGCCTTCCAGATCGGTAATGCGCAGCGTTTCTCCGGCGGCAATGCGCTGCAGCCAGTAATCACCGGCGTCGATCTGCTGCTGCAGACGCGCCTGCGCCGGGTTTCGTTCACTCTCTTTAATCATCACACTTCTCCCTGCAGTTGATAAAGGGCGTTATTACGCAGGCCGCGCTGGTTTTCCGCGCGCTGCAGACAGATTTCCGGCAGCGGCGCGCGCTGCGCATCCAGCGTCAGCTGCAGCGGCTGACGCGGATAATCGCTTGCCGGGCTGAGCGGGTGCGGACAGGTGTGCAGCAGCACCAGCGTGTCCATGGCGAAACGCAGCCGAACCTGCGCGCCGGCTTCGCCCTGCCGTTCCAGCGTTAAGCGCCCGCTGTCATCGGCGCGCACCTGCGCAAACAGGTTGAGGCTGGCCGCCATGTCGCGCTGGCCAAGGCCATATTTCGCCAGCTCGACGAGGAAGCTGTCGTAGCCGTTTTGATGGCGCAGGTTGCGCGCCTGCTGATAGTCGCTGACCCCATAGCGCGCGGCCGTTTGTGCCGCGTTCAGCGTGCCGCACACACTCTCGTGCCAGCCGAAACTGTCGTGTTCAATGCCGCAGAAAATGCGCCCCATGTCCGAGTAGAGACAGTGGCCGGCGGTGAGCCGGAAAGTGTGCTGGCACTTGAGCGTGTCCGGCGCGTTGTAGCGCTCCAGCAGGTTTTCCGGGTTATAAAACAACAGGCTGGCGCTGGCGCCGCCCTCCACATCGGTCAGCGTCAGCGCGCTGCCGCTGCGCATGACAAAAGACCAGTGCGCCCCGGCGGGCAGCAGGGTTTGGTATGGCTGCATCGTGCTCTCCTTTAAGCCACCTGCGTTGCGGACAGCACTTCAGCGGCGGGCTGAGTGCGATCCAGCGGCAGGTCGTAAGTGATAGTGGCGCCCCAGGCTTGCGGCGCGTGCGGATCGTGGCGCAGTTTGTCGAACACCAGCAGGCGTGACGCGAGGCTGAAGCCCTCTTTCAGATCGTGGGTGATCATGAAAATGGTCAGCTGATGCTGCTGCCACAGCTGGGTGATCAGCTGATGCATCTCGCTGCGAATACCGGGATCGAGCGCGCCAAAAGGTTCATCCAGCAGCAGAATGCGCGGCTGTTTCATCAGCGCCTGCGCCAGGGCCAGACGCTGCTGCATGCCGCCCGACAGCTGATGCGGATATTTGCTCTGCGCCTGTTCCAGTCCGACCTGCGCCAGCATTGCCTGCGCGCGCTGGCGAATCGCCAGACGTTTGCGCCCCCAGACGCGTCCCAGCCAGCGTGCGCTGCTGAACTCGTCGGCCAGCATCACGTTGCCGAGCACCGTCAGATGCGGAAACACCGAGTAGCGCTGAAACACCACGCCGCGATGGGCGTCCGGCTCGTCGGGAATCGGTGCGCCATCCAGCAGCAGCTCGCCTTTGGTCGGCGCTTCGGTGCCGAGCAGCATATTCAGAAACGTGGTTTTGCCGCAGCCGGAGGCGCCGACAATCGCCACGAACTCGCCGCGCTCGACCTGTATATTCAGCCGCTCCAGCACCACCTGATCGCCGTAGTGTTTTTCCAGATTTTTCAATTGCAGTAAGGGCATCGCGCATTCCTTATTTGGCGTGATACCACGGCCAGCAGCGTCGGCTGACGAGCCGCAGCAGCAGGTCGAGGGCAAAGGCCAGCAGGGTGATCCATGCCACGTACGGCAGAATCACATCCATGGCCAGATAGCGGCGCATCAGGAAGATGCGATAACCGAGGCCTTCCGTGGCCGCAATCGCTTCGGCAGCAATCAGGAACAGCCACGCCGAACAGAGCGACAGCCGCACCGCATCGCACAGGCGCGGCATCAGCTGCGGCAGAATCACCCGCCACAGAATCTGTGCGCTATGCGCACCCAGCGTCTGCGCTTTGACCAGCTGCTCCTGCGGGATTTTCTGTACCTGCAGCTGCAGATCGCGTGCGATCAGCGGCGTGATGCCGATAACGATCAGCACCACTTTGGAGACTTCGCCAAGGCCAAAGCAGATAAACAGAATCGGCAGAATCGCCAGCGGCGGCACCAGCGCAAACAGCGTCACCAGCGGCGCCAGCACCGCGCGCACCACCGGCAGCGCGCCGGTGAACAGGCCAATTGCCAGCGCCAGCAGCGCGCTGATAGCAACGCCGCTCAGCAAACGCAGCAGGCTGGCGGCGGTATCGCTCCACAGCAGATACTCGCCGGTGCGCGGGCTGGGCTGAAACGCCATCCGGCTGATGGCCTCGCCCATGGCGTTGAATCCCGGCAGCAGTTTGTCTGCCGCGTTCAGGCTGAGGCGCGCATCCGACGCGAACAGATACACCAGCAGCACCGCCAGCAGCGGCAGAATGCCAAGCAGCAGGCGGCCGAGCGGCAGCGGTTGGTAGTTGATCAATTTACGCATCGGCAGCGCCTCGCTTACAGCTGACCGGCGGCGGCCAGTTTGGTGAAGGTGTCGGTAAAGCGCAGTTTGATGTTGCCGGCATCGCCCCAGTTACCGGCCGGGGTCGCGACCCCTACCGCATCGGCCCCCGGCGCGCCTTCGCCCAGCAGGCCGTGTTTAAAGGAGAATTCGGCCACCAGCTGCATCGTGGCTTTTAACTGTGGGCTGTCGACAAAATCCAGCGTGGTTTTGGCATCGCTGAACAGGTGTGTCGCGGCAAGCTGCTGATCAAAACCGGCCAGATCGGTACCAGATGCCTGCGCCATCTGCGTGCGCGCCGCTTTGGCACTGTCGCTCTGTCCGGCCATGCTGTGCAGCGTCTCGTACCAGGCGCCGGTCAGCGCTTTGCCGAGCTGAGGATATTTGTTGAGCGTGGCGGTGTTAACTACCAGCAGGTCGAGGATTTCGCCCGGGATCTGCGCCGAGGAGAACACCAGATGGCTGTCCGGCTGCTTCTCTGCTTCCGCCAGCAGCGGATTCCACGTGACGATGGCGTTAACGTCAGCGGTACCAAATGCCGCCACCAGATCGGCATCGGCGGTGTTAACCACCCTGACGTCTTTCTCGCTCATGCCGGATTTCTCCAGCGCGCGCGCCAGCAGATAGTGTGAGACCGAGAGTTCGACGAGGTTGATGGGTTTGCCTTTCAGCGCGCTGACGCTGTCCGCGCCTTTAAGCAGAATGCCGTCGTTACCGTTGGAGTAGTCGCCGACAATCAGCGCGGTGCTGTCGACGCCGCCAGTGGCCGGAATGGTCAGCGCATCCATATTGGTCATGGTGCAGCCGTCAAAGCCACCTGCGGTGTACTGATTGACCGACTCGATATAGTCGTTAACCTGCACAAACTGAATATCGATGCCGTACTTATCGGCCCACTTTTTCACGATGCCGCTTTGCTGGGCGTAATCCCACGGCATCCAGCCAGCGTAGATGGACCAGCAAAGCTTAAAGGAAGGTTTAGCGGCGGCCAGCGACGGAACGCTGAACAGGGCGACGCTGCAAATCAGCAGCAGGCGCAGACAGGCTTTAATCATGATGATTCCTCTGGCGTTAACGGACGAAAATCAGGCAGGAGGCGGCGAGCAACGTTCTCGCTTTCCTCCCGGGCTTTTTTCCCGCCGTGTAACCGTCAGAGGACGGTCGGTCACTCTCGGACCAGCATCTCGCGATCGGAACCCTAGTGACCCATTGCAAATTGTGTGGCGACGTCGGTTGCCCGCGATCGCTCCTGCATCTGCCAGAAAGCAGGCAATATCAATGCCAGGTTGCTATCAGCCTGAATTACATGCGTTATTGCACAGCGCTGCGCTCGCAGGCAGGCTGCGCTGCACAGTTGTGCAGCAGGCACGCACCAGCGTGAAGCACTGCAGACCAGCCGTTGTACAGCCGGGGCCATTGCACTATTCTTTAGGACCTTTCCCAGCGAATCGAATTTAGCCATCGTCACAACAGGAGTTGAATTATGGCGTCAGGAATTTCCCGCATCTGGATGCGTAGCGGCATGCTGCTGACCGGCGTGCTACTTGTGCTGCAGCTTACCGCCTGCGGCGATAAAGAGGGCGATCAGCGCAAAGCCTTTACTGATTTTCTGCAAAACACCGTGATGCGCAGCGGTGAACATCTGCCCAGCCTGAGCGAAAACCAGAAGCAAACCTTCGGTAATTACGCCAGTGATTACGCCATCCTGTATGGCTTCTCGCAGCAGGTGAATCAGGCGGTGGATCAGGGCATGCGCCCGGTGGTTGATGAGCTGGCGGCTATTCGCGTGCCGCAGGATTACCTGACACGCCGCGACAGCCTGCGCCAGGCGAGCGGCAATCTGAGCGTGCTGACGCAGCAGATTCAGAGCGCCAAAATGCAGGCCGACAGCAGCAAAGCCACGCTGAAGCAGCCGGACGATCTGAAGAAAGTGTACGACAGCGTGTACGCTAAAGTGGTGACTCAGCCAGCCAGCACGCTGATTCCGCTGCTGCCGCAGCTGCAGGCGCTGAGCCAGTCGGCAGTTCAGGCCGGCGATTATCTGCAGTCGCAGGGCGCGCGCGTCAGCTTCAATGACGGCGGCGTTCAGTTCCCGACGCAGGAGCAGGCCACGCAGTACAACACGCTGATGAGCAATCTTGCCAGCAACACGCAGGCGCTGACGCAGGCACAAAATGCCGTACAGGGCGGTTTGCAGTAAGCCGTTCAGCGGGCAGTTCTCCCCTGCCCGCTTTTTCAGATTTTCGTCACTTCCTTACATCGCCTTTTTCTGTCAGCACAGAGTGTGATCTGGCGCATTTTCAACCAAAAATAGTTTGTGATCTCAATCACATTTGTGAAACAAACCGGCCCAGGTGAAAGGTGATTTTTGTCACATTTCTACCGCTGTTGCGCGCATTTTTTCGTCAGCGTTGCTTTCTTACAGGGTATTTTTGTGATCAAAGTCACCTTTAATCCCCCTGCCCACCCCAATTTAGCGTGATATACATCACACTTTTTCCTGACGCTACGCAGTGTAATCAACTAGTGCTAGAGTCCGCGTGCATACAGTAATGCCACGGCCCCCGCCGTAACGTCTTAACAAAAACAAACGCGCTCTCTTATTGCAGCGCGTCTCAATAAGGGGTGGGTTTATGTCCTCATCAGTCAAGGTCAAGGTTCAGAGCTTTGGTCGCTTTCTGAGTAATATGGTGATGCCAAACATCGGTGCGTTTATCGCCTGGGGTATCATCACAGCACTGTTCATTCCAACCGGATGGATTCCTAACGAAACGCTGGCCAAGCTGGTCGGCCCGATGATTACCTACCTGCTGCCGTTGCTCATCGGCTTCACCGGTGGTCGTCTGGTGGGTGGCGATCGCGGCGGCGTGGTGGGTGCCATCACCACCATGGGCGTGATCGTCGGTGCCGATATGCCGATGTTCCTTGGCTCGATGATTGCCGGTCCGCTGGGCGGCTGGGCGATCAAGTCGTTTGACCGCGCGGTTGACGGCAAAATCAAAAGCGGCTTCGAGATGCTGGTCAACAACTTCTCGGCCGGTATTATCGGTATGCTGCTGGCGCTGCTG
>NZ_SDFT01000246.1:0-3618 GCF_004916815.1 Pantoea sp. R102 | reverse complement strand
CCATCGCCAATCGCCACGGTTTGTTCCGGTGCGATGTCAAAGCGCTGGGCCAGACTGTTCAGGGTATCGGCTTTAAATTGCGCGTCGACGATTTGCCCCAGCACTTCGCCGGTCAGCTTACCGTCACGCATTTCCAGTTCGTTGGCCACCGCAGCGGCCAGATGCAGCGTCTGCCGCAGGTGATCGGCATAGAAGGTGAACCCGCCCGAGGCAATCGCCACCTGCCAGCCCAGCGCCTGCAACTTGTGCACCAGAGTGGTCAGGCCCGGCATCAGCGGCAGCGTGTCGCGCACCTGCTTCAGGATGTTGGCGTCAGCGCCAGCCAGCTTCGCCACGCGCTCACGCAGACTGGCTTTAAAATCCAGCTCGCCGCGCATCGCGCGCTCCGTCACTTCCGCCACCTGCTCGCCGCAGCCCGCCAGTTTGGCGATCTCATCGATGCACTCGATCTGGATGGCGGTGGAATCCATGTCCATTACCAGCAGCCCTGGCGTTTTCAGATGGGGAATTTTGCCAAGCGGCGCCACATCAAAGCCAGCCTCATGCGCCAGCTTGCTGGCACGCGGTGTCAGCGAGCCCGCCAGCCGGATTACCTGATACTCATCGACATTCCACGCGCTGACGATCACCATCGCCGCGCCCAGCTGATGCTGATAATCGGTCAGTTTTTGTTTATCGAGCCCGCGCCCATACAGTAACCAGCCAGTCCGACCGGCACGGTAATCCAGCGGCATCACTTCATCACCGCTCAGGGAAAGGGGTAAACCCGGCCAAAGAGAGACATCGGCGGGCAGATCGCACCAGGTAAGACGATTTGGCATTACAGCTCCTGTAGGGACAACAAAACCACGCAAGAGGCTACCTTGTCTGCGCGGGTTCTGGCAACATAATTGCCAGCCTTTCTGCTGTTACGTCACACGGGTTTCTGATGGTCAAAACCGCACTGAAATTTCGCCTGCATCGCACGGTGATCGTTCTTATCTCGCTGGCGCTGTTAGTGGTGCTGATGCAGGGCGCGTCATGGTTTAGTCTTGGCCATCAGATGGCCCGTTCCGAGCAGGTCGAGGAACTGGCGCACACGCTGACGCGCCAGGTGGCGTTCAGCCTGAAACCGCTCATGGATAACAGCGACGATAACCGCACGCAGATTGAAGCCATCCTGAATCAGATGACGGATAACAGCCGCGTGCTGGACGCTTCGGTCTATGCCGACGACGGTAGCCTGGTGGCCCACAGCGGTGAGAGCATTAATGTGCGCGACCGCCTGGCGCTCGACGGTAAACGTGCCGGTAGCTATTTCAATCATCAGATTGTCCAGCCGCTGGAAGGGAAAGAGGGTCCGCAGGGTTTTCTGCGTATCACGCTGGATACGCATGTGCTGGTGACGGAATCGCGTCAGGTGGATAACACCACCAATATTCTGCGCCTGATGATGCTGCTGGCGCTGGCGATCGGCATTATCCTGACCCGTACCCTGCTGCGCGACCGCCGCACCCGCTGGCAGCAATCCCCGTTCCTGCTGACGGCCAGCAGAACGGTGAAAGAGGATAAAGAGGAAGAGACGGCGGCGGAGAGTGTGGAGACGGAGAGGAAAGAGGGTTGAGTTCATTGGGGCAGTGCGGTCTGATCGCTTGCTGAAACGAGGTTTAACACCGGTCAGGCGATGACAGTCAGGATAGAGGCGGCTGCATGATCCTGACGGCGGGCGGCTAAAGAGAAAAGCCGGGAGGATCATTGAGATCGCTTCCGGCTTAGAGTTAATTGTTATTCACAATATTCCATATGTTATCCTTTATCTTTTGATATATTTTATTTAACCGGACTCTTTCATCAAAATCATCCCGCCATATAAAATATTCAGAAAAAGAACCATTTCCTTTATCCATCGTTTTCCATGTGTCACAAGCACTGTAAAAAAAACATTCTGGGTCATCACATCTGTTATCATTAGACCATTCTAGTTTTTCTATTATTGACTCGACACCGCGAATCCAGTTAATTTCCTTCTCACTTATGAGAATGTCTCTCAACTTTTTAAATTCATTTAATAGATCTTCTGACAATATCTTACTATGCATATCACTACCTTAAAGGCCAGCTATCCATTATCTTAACCCCTGCCAGTTGCCAAGGCTGCTCAACAAATATCTGAGTAACATTTTGACCACCAAAATAAGAGCCTCCCTGATAACCCACTGGCCCCTCGTATATAGTTGTTCCTTTAGGTATTAAAACTTTGTATACAGATTTTAAAGGAGAAGTACCAGTTAATACCCCTTCGTTATCAATCCATTGAGGTTTAACAGCTAAATCAACACGAACTTTTGCTGCTGACTCAGCAGGGTCTCTCGTGAACCACTGGCCAAAAGCATTTTTCCCACCGCCAGCCTTTCCTGCTCGATATAAAACAAGATCTTCTTTTAAGATATTCTTATTATATTTACCACCTGCAAAATTTGCAGCTGGATTATTTCTTAATTTAGCAAGTGGGCCAGGGTTATTAACCATATCATATTTATAATCGCCCTTGCACCTGCTTAGGCCTAATGGATCCACCCACCCCAGCGCATTCGGCGCATACTGGTACAGATTCAGCCCACCCGCCAGCCCTATCGGGTCCTGCTGCGTAAACCGCGCACTGTCCGGGTCGTAGTAACGAAACAGATTGTAGTGCAGTCCGGTTTCACGGTCCAGGTACTGGCCCTGCATACGCAGGTTCTGGTCGTAGCCGGGCAGTTGCTGATGAGAGAAGGTGGAAAGGGATTACTGATCCTGACAGCGGGCGGCTAAAGAGAAAAAAGCCGGAAGGATCATTCAGATCGCTTCCGGCTTATTTTAATACTTCCTTATTTTCTCATACTGATAGGGAACATCGACTAATTCCTCTATCAGTCCATCTTCATCTGGCCAATCTAAAATAAAATGTGCATAACCAGGCATATAAGCCTTTGAATCCATTACCTTTATCATCTCTTCCAGTTCTTTTTTTACCTGCATCAATGCCTGGACTGAAAGAGGTGCTGTTTCGTTACGCTCATGCCGACTTATAGCATCAAGTACCTTTTTAAGGACGTTTTTTAATAAAAATTCGAAAGAAGTAATCATAATAAAGATCCATATTTCCAAGGCTGAAGAACAAAAATCTGTTCTGCTCCTCCCTATATTGATCACCATACTCAAATTGCGGTGCAGCTTTACCTATTATCATCGTTGTCCCTGGTTTTATCTGCCATTGTTTGATTCCAGTCATACCATTCCATTCATGAGGTAATGCCAAACCAGCCTTGTTCGTCTGAGGTGTAAATGTCTCAAAAACATATTTACCTTCAGCTCTGGCAGTTTTTCCATAATCATGAAAGCGAGTTCTAAATTGATTATTCCCAGCTTTTTGAACGGATAAGGTATCTAAATCGAAGGAATCAATTACTTGTTTTCTCTGCGCCTTATTCACCCCCATGGAACGAAGGTATGCAGATGCATCTTTTGCACCTCTATAAGGATCCGATCGGCCATCGCCTGAACACTTACTCAACCCCAGCGGATCTATCCAGCTGAACGCATTCGGTGCATAAGCATACAGGTTCAGCCCACCCGCCAGTTCTATCGGGTCCTGCTGCG
>NZ_SDFT01000245.1:0-1580 GCF_004916815.1 Pantoea sp. R102 | reverse complement strand
CATCGCCACCAGCGCCAGCGCAATCACCAGGTTGGGCAGCGACAGAAAAATATCGGTGATGCGCATCAGCACGCGTTCGGTCCAGCCGCCGACGTAGCCGGCGGTGATGCCGACTAACAGGCCAACCGGGATAGTCAGCACCAGGATCAGCGACACCAGCAGCAGCGTCGGACGTGCGCCGTAAATCACGCGCGACAATAAATCGCGGCCGAAGCCGTCGGTGCCGAACCAGTGCAGCGCAGATGGTGCCAGCAGACGCTGTTCAATCACCTGCGCGTTAGGATCAAACGGCGCCAGCAGCGGTGCCAGCAGCGCCATGACCACCAGCACGATCACCAGCGTCAGGCCGATGGTCAGCGAAGTGATACGCGCCCGGCGCCGGCGCGGGCGCACGGTTTCCAGTTCATGAAGTTGTTGAGTCATCGGGTTCTCGGATCGGTTAACCAGGTGAGAGCGTCGGCCACGGCATTGAGCAGGATAAAGCAGCTGCCAATCAGCAACGTAGCGCCGAGAATCGCCGGAACATCCGCGGAAAACAGCGCGTTGGTCATGTAGCGACCGACGCCCGGCCAGGCGAATACGGTTTCCGTCAGCACGGACCCTTCCAGCAGCGTGGCGTAGGAGAGGGCGATAACGGTGATCAGCGTGCCCAGCACGTTGGGGAAAATATGACGCAGCAGAATGCGCGCCCGGCCAGCGCCTTTCGCGCGCGCCAGCACCACATACTCTTTGCTGCTCTCTTCCAGCAGTGCCGCGCGCAGCAGGCGCGTAATGCCTGCCATCGCCAGCAGGCCGAGAATCACCACCGGCAGCCACAGATGGGCAATCGCGTTGCGAAACATTTCCGCATCGCCGGAGAGCCAGCTATCAATCAGTACAAAGCCGGTCTTCGGTTCAAGGGTATAAATCCAGATATCATCCAGCTGGCCCGGACCGGCGGACCAGTGCAGCACGGCGTAGAACAGCAGCAGGCCCAGCAGGCCGAGCCAGAACACCGGCACCGAGTAGCCCAGCAGCGAGATAAAGCGCGCCACGTTATCAATGACGCTGCCCGGTTTCCACGCCGCCAGCAGCGCGAGCGTCACGCCGAACACCGCAGCGAAAATCATCGAACAGGTCGCCAGCTCAAGCGTGGCGGGGAAGGTGCGCATCAGGTCGGCGCTGACCGGCTGATTGGTCAGGTGCGACAGGCCGAGATTGCCCTGCGCCAGATGGCTGATATAGCGCCAGAACTGCACCAGCACCGGCTGATCCAGCCCCAGGTCGTGACGCACCTGAGCATAGGTGGCTTCGCTGGCGTGATCGCCGGCGATTTGCTGCACCGGGTCGACTGGCGACAGGTGCGACAGCATGAAAGTAAACGCTAACAAACCCACCAGCGTCACCAGCAGCGACAGCAGGCTGGTGACGAGGCGGCTGAAGCGCTGCCAGAGTGGCCGGGCGAACCCGGCCGATGACGCTGACGCTGCCATTACTTCGAAACCTGCGCGTAATACACCATGTCCGGGTTGATCCCCTGCACATAGCCCTGCAGATTGTCGCGCAGCGCAATCAGGTTACGCGCCTGCAGGCCAATCACG
>NZ_SDFT01000244.1:0-8300 GCF_004916815.1 Pantoea sp. R102 | reverse complement strand
CTCATCGCCGCCGAGCCGGGCAAAGATATCGGCATGGCGAAAACTCACCTTCATGGCATCGGCAAAGTCCATCAGCGCGCGGTCGCCCTCGCGGTGGCCATGCCGGTCACCAGGTTTGAGCAGCCGGGCCCGGAAGTCACCAGCGCTACGCCGGCGTGGCCGGTCAGGCGGCCCATTGCCGCGGCCATAAACGCCGCGTTAGCCTCATGACGCACCGGAATCAGCTGAATGGAAGAATCCACCAGCGAATCAAACACCTTGTCGATTTTGGCACCGGGAATGCCAAAAATATGGTTTACGCCCTGCGCTTCCAGCTGAGCGACAACCAGGTCTGCACCACTGTTCCACAGCGTCTGGGTTTTAAGCTGTTTCATGATCACCTCTGCGATTAACTTTCGACGGAACGGATCGCGGCATCCAGATCCTGCGGATTGAGATCGGCCTGTAAAAACTCTCGATCCTGCGGCAGGTCGACCACCAGCTTGCTGATGGCACCAAACGTCAGCGTGCCCTGCTCCAGCACATAGTCGAGGATATGCCCGCCGCCCTGACGATCGTCGGTGATGAAGTGCTCGTGATAGCCGGCGACGTTAATACCCTGCATATATTGCGGCGTGCGGAATCCAATCAGCTCACCGTCGCGCTGGCGAAAATCAAAGGTGGGCTGATTGCCCAGCACTTCCGGCATAGAGCGATACGGACGGCACTGGCAGGGCACGGTGCGCGTCTGTACCGAGGCAAAGCGGCCGCTCAGGCGCAGCGCGCAGAAATGGTTATCGGAGGTGATGATGCGATCAATCACCTGATGGACGTCATCGCGCGTAGCGGTATGCGCAAAGCGGTGCTGATGTTCCGGTTTGAAGAAGGTCATCACGGCGAACGGGGTTTGTTGTTCAGGCCGGGCCGGGCTGGCGCTGCCATCGGCGCGCAGCTGATAAACCTGCCGGTCAAATGCCACCAGTTCTCCATCCAGCTGATTGAACGTGCCGAGGCCAAAATCGCCCTTCTGTAACAGCTGCGCGACGGTGGTTGAACCGTCATAGACGCCATTGAGCAGCGCACTCATCAGGGAGGTCTGATAGATAACCTTTTCTGGTGATTGCTGTCCCAGTTGAGTGACGGATGCCATTAGCTGATCTTCGCATGAACAATCAGATACAAAGTTACACATTTGCTGCCTCACAATCAGATAGTTAAGCCGTGTTAATATCATGGTGGGCTACATGGCTCACAGAATCCAATAGTGAAAACTGCCAACTTCGAGACGTTTTTGATATGGAACTTCGCCACCTGCGTTATTTCGTTGCCGTTGCTGAAACGCAGCACTTTACCCGCGCCGCCGAGTTGCTGGGCATGTCGCAGCCGCCGCTCAGCCAGCAAATCCAGCGGCTGGAGCACGAGATCGGCACGCCGCTGCTGAAGCGCCTGACGCGCGGCGTGGAACTGACCGATGCGGGCCGCGCGTTTCTGCCCGATGCGATAGCGATTGTGCAGCTGGCCGATATGGCGCTGGAAAAGGCGCGCGGCGTGGCGCGGGGCATGAGCGGCCAGATGTCACTGGGTTTTGCCAGCTCGGTGGCGTTTGGCGCGCCGGTGTTTGATCTGATTCGCGCCTTCAAAACGCGCTACCCGGCGATGGAGCTCATCACCCGGGAAGAGAACATGGCGCTGCTGATGCAGGACTTAGGGGAAGGTTTGCTGGATGCGGCGTTCATTCGTCTGCCGTGTGAGAGCAGTAAGGCGTTTAACCTGAAAGTGATCGCCACGGAGGAGATGAAAGTGGCGCTGCCAGCCAGCCATGCGCTGAGCCAGCAGCAAAGTGTTGCGCTAACGCAGCTGGCCGAAGAATCACTGATTATTTTCCCGCGCGAGGTGGCGCCCAGCCTGTACGAATTAATCGTCAGTGCCTGTCTGCGCGCCGGCTTTGCCGCAAGTCGCTTTCAGCAGGCACCGCAGATTACCTCCTCGCTCGGCATGGTGGGCGCAGGCTGCGGGATTGCGCTGGTGCCGGCTTCGCTGTGCTGCGTCAACAATCCACAGCTGGTATTTCGTGACATTGAAAACAATACGCTGTTCACCGACATTGCCTTTGCCTGGCGGCGTAATCATCCGGCCAAAACGGTGTTACACCTGCTGAGTTTGATTAACGGGGAATAATTTGAGGGGGAAATCTGATGTCTGTGGTGACAGAGCGGACTGAACAATACGCTTATATAACATTAGCCAGGATAATAAATATACCGGCAGGTGCGTTTTTTATCAGGATAATAATACGCAGTGATACTATTATTTTGCTCATCAATCACTAAAAGCAAGTATTATTACCCGACTCATCTCTGCCAGAAATTAATAATTCCTTCATTCTCAGTGATTAATGTCTGCACGTTCTACTTAATTAGAGTTAGCAGTGAGGACGCGTAACCTGTTATCAATCAGACTGATAAAAATATTACGATAAATTATCAGAATCGTCGCTGCTTAAAAATTTCGTTAAAGAAAATAAAAATGACAGATGCCGGTGTTAAGCCTACCATGAGAAAGACCATTATAATATTTACGCTTATTAACCACGCCAGCGGCAGGGTGTTGCAGGCCGCACACTGTACTTTTTGCTGTTAAATTTCGCACCGGAACCAGGCCGGCGCGGAGGAACTTATGCTGATGAACTTTAACGGTGACGACGATCGCCGTGCGCGGGCATTGAAGGCGCTGCGCAGTCGCGACGAAAGCCGTGACGACGTATTACAAAACTTTGTCCGGCTGACCAGTCAGGCACTGGGTATTCCAGGTAGCTTTGTCTCGGTTCTGGATGATGAACATCAGCATATCTGCGCCGCCCACAATTTTGCGCTGGAGCAGTCTTCCCGCGAGGACTCGCTGTGCCGCCACGCCGTGGACAGTGACGGCGCGGTAGTTATCTCCGACACCCTGCTGGATGCGCGTTTTGCCCGTCATCCGCTGATCATCGGTGCCCCTTTTATCCGCTTTTACGCCGGTGTGCCGCTCAGGCATCGTGACGGTTACGTGCTGGGCACGCTGTGCGTGACCGACGTTGCACCGCACCCGTTCAGCGCTGATCAGGTGAAGGTATTACAGCTGCTGGCCGATCTGGTGATGTCATTCCTCGAAGCGTGGCACTGCGCCGGCTTCACCGATCCGGTCACGGCACTGCCTAACCGCCAGCGCCTGATTCGCGACCTGCAGCGGCTGGCCTCCATCGGGGACCGGACGCCGCAGCGGCTGATCCTGATCGACTGCATTGACATGCCGCGCGCCTACGAGCTGGCGCGCTCCATGGGCATGGGGCCGGTGGAAAGCCTGCTGAAGCACGTCACCACGTTACTGCCTTTGCGCCTGCAGCCCGGTGCGGACGACATCATTTATACCGTCGCCACCGGGCGTTTTGCGATTCTCACCATGGATAACAGCCCGCTGACCGCCGCATCGGTGGCGGAAAACCTGGCAGGGATCAGCGCGGATTTGGACGCGGGCATCTCTGTCGCCCTCACCTGCTTTACCGGCGAGGTCATTTTCATTCCAGCAGAACTTCGCGCGCAGGAAGTGCTGCGCCGGGCGGTGAGTGCGCTGCATGAGGCGATCGGCAACCGGGTGCCCGCCATGAGCTTCAGCCTGGTGGCCGATCAGCGCCGCACTCAGGACTTTCTGCTGATGAACGATCTGGCTGCGGCACTGCAACAGGATCAGGGCCTGTGGCTGGCGTTCCAGCCGAAGATCTGCCTGAACAGTGGCCGGCCCATTGGACTGGAGGCACTGGTGCGCTGGCGGCATCCGCAGCGCGGCGAACTCGCTCCCGATCTGTTTATCCCGCTGGCGGAACAGACCGAGCTGCTCAGCGCCTTAACCAGCTGGGTGACCGACAAGGCGATCGCCAGGTTAAAACGCCTGCAGCACAGCCCCCTCCAGCTGCCAGTGACCATCAATATCAGCAGCCGCGACTTCTCTGATCCCGGCTTTGCCGATGCGCTGGAAACGAAGATGCTGCAGGCCCGCCTGCCGACCTCGCTGCTGGGCATTGAATGTCTGGAGACCGAGCAGATTATTAACAGTCCCGCCGCGCTACAGGGGCTGGAGATGCTCAAGCTGCGTGGGTTTGGCATCTCGCTGGATGACTTTGGCACCGGCTACAGCAATATCGGCTACCTGCGACGGATGCCGCTGGATGTGATCAAGCTTGATCGCGCGCTGATCAGCGAAATCGCCTCAGATACCGCGTCGCGGATTATTGCGCGCAGCATCATTACCATGCTGAAACAGCTGGATTACACCGTACTGGCTGAAGGCGTAGAGAATGTCGACACCGTTGCCGCGCTGGCGGAGTACGGCTGCGATCAGGCGCAGGGTTACTTCTATGCGCGCCCGCTGCCGGAAAGCGAGCTGGATGCGTGGCTGACGCGCCAGCTCGCGGCACAAAGCTGAGGTGTGGTTCAGTGTACGCCGGGGAGCGTCTGGAGCAGACTCAGTGGCAATACGATGAGTCTGTTAGCTTAAAGCAAAATGATACTTTAAAGGTGAAACAGAAATGCCCGGCTTAGTTTTAGAGAGTGCGCTTCACGGCCTCGTTATAAACCTCCGCGCGTTCTCTTTTACCAACCGAAATCACGAAAACCACCACCTTCTCGTCTATCACCTGATAGACAAGGCGATAACCTGAAGACCTGAGCTTTATTTTGTAGCAGTAAGGCATACCGCGAAGCTTGTTCGCTTCAATACGGGGTGCCTCAAGTACTTCAGCCAGCTTTTTTTAATTGTTCACGTACCGTCGAGCCCAGCTTTCGCCATTCCTTTAGTGCCCGCTCGTCAAAATCCAGAAAATAGGCCATCAAAGGTCATCCAGCGTCACACGAACTGGCTTAGGATTGCGAAGCCGCTCTTTCACTATTTCGACCAGCTCAGCATCTTCGTCGCTCAGCAGTGTCTGTTTGAACGGTAAACGTTCATTTTCGGCGATATACTCAAGCATGAGACGAAGCGCTTCAGAGGGAGTCACCCCCATTTTTTCAAGCGCAGCGTAAGAACGTGCTTTGAGTTCATCATCAATACGCAGGTTGATGCTGCCCATGTCCTACTCCTCCTGTACATACAAATGTCATTACAAGTATTTCACTCCCTCATGTATATATCAAGTCCTGCCCAGCGTTATACGCGCTCTGCAGGTAATGAGATTCACCGCCACACGACTTCTGCCTTAAACGTAGCCCATCAGTTTCAGCATTGACTGTGCCTGGTGCATCGCTTCGGCGCGATGGGTGACGCCCAGCTTCTGGTACAGATTACGGATATGGGTTTTGATGGTGGTTGCCGCGACGTCCAGCTCGCCGGCGATCTGATCGTTGCTGTAGCCGGAGTAGATCAACCCCAGCACCTGCCATTCTCGTTGCGTCAGCGGGCTGGTGCGAATCAGCTCCGGCACATCCGGGTGGTTCAGCAGCCGGCTGACGAAGCCCTCATCGAAATGGGCAAACTTATGCCGGTGATACTTGTTGATCTCACTGAGAATGCGCCGGGCCCGATGCTGATCGAGTTCGCTCAGCGTATTGAGCTGAATTAACTGGCGCAGCTGCTGCGCCATCATTTCGCCCTCAATCACGAAGTGGCTGACGAAGCCGGTGCTGCGTGCCAGCTTCAGCGCTTCGATCAGCGCCTGCTGCGCCTCCGCTTTGCGCGCGGTTTGCCAGTAGATTTGATTTAGCAGCAGCAGGTTACGGTTTAAATCACTCATCAGCCGCAGCGCGTGCGCATTTTCATTCAGCTCATCGAGGATCACTTCGGCCTGGTTGAGATTGCCCAGCAGGATCTGCGCCCGCGCCACATTGCGCCACTGGCCCTGCAAAAAATGATTGTTGGCAAAGGCGGGTTTATCGGTATGGCGCATCCAGTGGCTGGCGCTCTGTGCATCGCCCGTCATCTGCCAGTAGATCAGCCGCACTTTGTCGGCGTTGGCAATCCAGTCGCTGTGCAGCACGCCATTATTCATCAGGTTTTCCAGCCGGCTGAGATAGCTGCGCGCATTATCCAGATTGCCGCGTGCCAGCGAGCACTGAATCAATAGCCCAAGGCACTGGATTTGCTGCTGGGGCGGATAGCCTTTCAGGACTTTGATGCCCGCGCGCGCGGCGTGTTCGGCCTCATCCAGCCGGCCCCACGCCCACATCAGCTGCGCACGGATGCGCAGTAAAAACTCGTGCAGCGGGATGTTCGCCAGATGCTGTTCACTCACCAGCACAAACGCTTTTTCCTGAATCTCCCACGCTGACTGTAAAAATCCCTGCGCGAACAGGATTTCGCTCTGCTGAATCAAACTCCACAGCGCGTAGTGCCAGGCTTCATCGCGGCGCGCCATCTGTTCGGTTTGCCGCATCAGCGCCAGCGAGTTGGTCAGGTCGCCTTTGCAATGCATCACTTCGCCGTGCACTGAGGTGGCCACAATGCGGCTATAGCGACGCGTTTCCGGCAGCGTTTCCAGCGCCAGCCGTGCCAGCCGCTCTGCTTCGTCGGCGTTGCCGTGATTAATGGCCACCTGTGCGCGCACCGCATTGAATTCACCCTGCAGCGCAGCGTCAATTTCGCAGTCGCAGCCTTCCTCAAAGCGCGCCAGCAGCCGGTTAACTTCGGAAAATCGATGCTGGCTCTGCATCAGCCAGGCCTGCAGCAGTACCAGTTTCGGACTGGTCAGCAGCGTGCGCCACGGCAGCGCATTCAGCGACTGCTCCAGCAGCGCCAGTTCGCTGCGGTTGAACAGCGTCCACGCATGCTGCAGCAGCACGTCGCGCAGCATATCAGTATCGCCGGACGCCAGCGCGTGATGAATCGCCTCGCCGGGAAACCCCTGCGCCATCCAGCTTTGCGCAGCCGCGCGGTGAATGGCCGGTAGCTCGCTGGCCAGCTCCCATTCGCAGCGCTGACGCAAAAAGCTGCCGAACAGCGGGTGATAGCTGAACCACTGCCCTGAATCATCCATGCGCTGAATAAACAGTCCCTGACGTTCAATTTCTTCCAGCCGCATGCGCCCGTTGTCTTCACCGGTCACGCAGGCGACCAGCGCATCATTCATCGACTGCAATAACGCGCTCTTCAGCAAAAAATGGCGCGTGGCGGCATCGACGTTATCCAGCACTTCCTCGACCAGATAATCGGAAAGGTGGCTGGCATTAATACCGGAGAGCCGGCGAGCGGAGTCCTGCGCCGATGCCGCGCCCTGACGGGTGGACAGTGCGATCAGCTGTAACGCGGTCGCCCAGCCTGCTACATCATCACACAGACGGTTGCTCTCATCCGGCGCGAGCGGCGCACTCAGGCGGCAGTCGAAGAACTGTTTCGCCTCCTGATGGGTGAAGGCCAGCTGCTGGCTGCCCAGCTCCAGCAGTTGTTCACGCACGCGCAGATTAGCAATACCCAACTGCGGCAGATTGCGGGACAGCACCACCAGCGTCAGGTTATCCGGCTGATGGCGCAGGAAAAAGCGCATGGCTTCATGCACGGCGGGATTAGTGATGTGATGATAATCATCGATGATCAGCCACAGCGGCTGCTGCCACGCGGCCAGCTCATTGAACAGCTGGGCGAACAACGCATTAAGGTTCACGTACTGACGCTTTTGCGCCAGCGTCTCGCTGCGGCTGCATGCGCCGCGGGTAGCCTGCTGCAGCGCGGCGATCAGGTAATCGGCGAAGCGCTCCGGCTGATTGTCGCCCTCGTCTAATGAATACCAGCCCAGCTCGCTTTTATCAGCCGCCCACTGCGATACCAGCGTGGTTTTGCCGTAGCCCGCCGGGCTGGCAATCAGCACCAGCCGGTAATTCGCCGCTGCGCTGAGCTTTTGCAGCAGACGATCGCGGGTAACCGTGCTTTCAGGACGAACGGGACGACTCAGTTTTGAGGGTATCAACATGGGCGCACGCTTCTCCGTTAACGTTCAGCGCATCATTTTTTTACGCTTCGTAATTAATAGTCATACACGTTCGGAGATTCGGTTACTGAATGCAAGCGAACTGATTAGTTACGCTTTACAAAAGCGAGTGTTATCACACTCCTGCCGCGCTTTCAGATTTACCTCAGCCTCTCCACCCTCCCTGTCCTCCCCGCGGAATTTTTTGCAGGAGGAGGTAGCCGCCTGGCGGCAGCGTCACACTGCCTGTAACCCTATTTATTCGACTGGAGTTTCTCTATGGCACTGCCCACATTTGACCCTGACCGTTTTTCTGCCGCGCTGGTGCGCCAGTGGCAACGTTTTGGCCTGCCGGATGCGCAGGAAATGGTCCCCGACCAGTGGTGGCACGCGC